>CAZAIY010000009.1:0-13203 GCA_964485295.1 uncultured Oxalobacter sp.
ATCAGAAAACTGCAAATAATGTTTGATTGTCATAGAAGACATACCGGCCGGAAATCGACCTTAAAAATGATTAAATTGTTGATTATATTAGATTTGTTAATCTTATGCCAATTTACTGTTAAAAATAGGGGAATTTTGTTTTCTGACAGGCATGAATCTATGAAATGAATCGGGTTTTTAATATAGCTTTTGAGAAGACTCATGCTGGTGTTGGGCATAAAGTTGATGACGAAAAGATGAGATATCTCCTTTTTTTACAGCGGTCAAAATGGGGCAGTCAGGTTCTGTTAAGTGTTTGCAATTGTGAAAACGACAGTGCCCAAGATAGGGACGAAATTCCAAAAAAGCGTTTTCCAAAGCTTCTTTTTTTAGATGAAACAGACCAAATTCCTGAAAACCGGGCGAATCAATCAGGGCCGTGTTTTCATTCATCTGATAAAGCCGTGTAAAGGTTGTCGTATGTTTTCCTGAATTTAATGCCGTTGAGATTTCCTGTGTGGCAATATCAACATCAGGAATGAGTGTATTGATAATGGAAGATTTTCCCATGCCGGATTGACCAATCAATAATGTTGTTTTGTTTTTGATCAGCGGGTTCAATGTCCGGTGGGTTGTTTCCGGATCTGTCGTGGCAGAAACCTCATACACGGGATACCCCAAAGCGGTGTATGGCTGAAGTCGTTCCCTCGCTTTGAAAAGGAGGGGTTTTATATCAATTTTGTTCAGAATAAGACAAACCGGAATTTGTATGGATTCCGCCGCAACCAGTGCTCTTGAAATGAGGTCATCGGAAAAACCGGGTTCTGTTGCCAAAACAATGAAAAGTTGAGTGACATTTGCAGCCAACAGTTTGGATTTGTATTGATCGGAACGAAAGAAAAGGGAATGGCGTGTTTCAATGGATTCAATAACGGCCTGTCCCTTTGCTATCGGGGCGAATGTGACTATATCTCCAACTGCGGCAGGATTTTTTTTTCCTCTGGCGACACATTGTATGAGTTCACCATTTTTTTCTATCAGGTAATGACGGCCATAGGAGGCAATAATCCGTGCTTTTTTCAGAGAACGTGTCATGCTTTATCAAGTAATTTGTCTATGCGAATACTGGCTGGAGGATGGGAGTCATAAAACGCAGAATATAACGGGTCGGGTGTTAATGTCGATGCGTTGTCCTCATACATGGTAACCAGGGCGGAAACCAGATCCTTTGAGTTGGTATATTGTGATGCAAATGCGTCCGCTTCAAATTCATGTTTGCGTGAATTAAGGGCAATTAACGGGGAAAAGAAAAACGTAAACAAAGGCAATGTCAAGGAAAACAGCAAAAGAGCAATGGCATCATTGCTAATTGTCAGGGAAGGAATCACGCCAAGGCCAATATAAAACCAGTTTTGGGTTTTGAGATAGCCAAGAAGGGCAAGAAAGACTAAAGACACCAGTGCCATAAAAACAATGCGTTTGGTAATATGCCTGAGTCGGAAATGTCCCAGTTCGTGTGCTAAAACAGCCTCGATTTGAGGAGGTGTCAATCGTGTGATGAGGGTGTCGTAAAAAACGATTCGGCGGGCCGCACCAAAACCGGTAAAGTAGGCATTTCCATGAGAACTGCGTCTGGATCCATCCATGACATAAAGACGACTGGATTTGAAACCGGTACGCTGCAGAAGCTGTTCAATACGCGTACGTAATGCATCATCTTCCAGAGGAGAAAATTTATTGAAAATGGGAGCAATTACCATGGGGTATAAAACCATCATAAGCAATTGAAAGGCATTCCACAGTATCCATGCATAAACCCACCACCAGTTGCCTGCTTTTTCCATGATGATCAGTACAAGCCAGATCAAAGGCAATCCAATAATGGCACTCATGGCCATACCTTTTACCAGATCCGAGAAAAAAAGGCCCGGGGTCATTTTGTTAAAGCCGAATTTTTCTTCAATAACGAATTGGCTGTAATAATCAAAGGGAAGATTGATTAAACCGGAAATAAGCGCAAAGGCAATGAAAAGTCCGATTTGATATGCCATGGCTGAATGGGTTATATTAAGAATCTGTTCCGTCAGCCAGTGGAGTCCCCCAAAAAGCGTGAACCCCAAAAGAACCAGGGTATCGACAAACAGCATCACGATACCGAATTTGCATTTGGTAACGGTATAATCAGCTGCCTTTTCATGGGCCAAAAGGGAAATATCTGCAGCAAACTGGGATGGAACTTTACCACGATTGGCAGTAACATGCCTGATTTGTCGCAGGGAAAGCATAAGGCGTGCCAACAGAGTGGCAACCAGAAAAATTATAAAAATAAGTGAAAAAACATATGATGTCATTTTAACCTTATGCGAAAATGAGCAATTAAGCCATTAAGGATAAATTATGTCACAAGCGAAAGATTTGCAAGCTCAATCCAATCAGAATTTTACGGAACCGACTCATCCAAGTGAATTTAATTTGATATGGGTTGATATGGAAATGACGGGACTCGATCCGGATAATGACGCCATTATTGAAGTGGCAGTGATTGTGACAGATCCTGATCTGAATGTTCTTGCTGAAGGACCTGTTTTGGCGATTCATCAAGCAGATGAAGTTCTGGATAAAATGGATGCCTGGAACAAAAGTACCCATGGCCGGTCCGGTTTGATTGATCGGGTAAAGGCATCAACAGTAACAGAGGCAGAAGCAGAAAATACCGTCATTGATTTTTTAAAGAGATATGTTCCAAAAGGAAAATCTCCCATGTGTGGCAATTCGATCTGTCAGGACAGGCGTTTTATGGTCAGAAGCATGCCGCGTCTGGAAGCCTATTTCCACTATCGCAATTTGGATGTGTCGACTTTAAAGGAACTGTGCCGTCGCTGGAAACCTGAACTGGAAGCCAGTTTCAAAAAGCAGCAAAAACATACCGCTTTGGCCGACATTTTGGAATCCATCGAAGAGCTTCGTTACTATCGCCAGCATTTTATCAACATTTGATTTTTCAAAATCGTGGAAAAAGGACCCGACAGCGAGGAAAGTCTGCGTGAGTTGATGGGGCATCAGGCACGTATACGGGAAGTGGAACGCAAGCGTATTGCCCGGGAGATTCATGATGAACTGGGCCAGTATCTTCTGGCGTTACGTATAGAAATATCCCTGCTTAAAGATGACAGTAATGATGAAAAGGAATTAAGAGCAAAGCGGGTGGACGGGATTTTGGAGCATATTGATTCCACGGTAAAAAGTGTCCGCAACATTATTAATAATCTGAGACCTGCCGTGCTGGATCTGGGACTGGTTCCTGCTCTTGAATGGAAAGCGAGAAAATTTGAACAGCAAAATGGAATCTGGTGCGAATTTCAAGTATCGGAAGAAACACTTTCTTTGGATGAAGCCTCTTCAACAACACTTTTCCGTGTCCTGCAGGAAGCCTTGACGAACGTTGTCAAGCATGCAAAAGCAACACAGGTAAAAATCAATCTTTCGATTGAGAATGACAAACTGATTATGAGTGTTGCGGATAATGGAATTGGTTTTCCAAAAGTGCGCAATCGCAAGGTCAAGACTTTTGGATTGGCCGGCATGCGTGAACGCATGACGATGTTAAAAGGCAATTTCTCTGTTAAGAGCAATGAAACCGGAACGGTTCTGACTTTTGTTATCCCTTACAAAAAATCATGAATTTTTGCCGGTCAGAACCGGTTTCAATATTGCCAGGGTTCTCTCTGTTGCGCCACGCTGTTGAAGGGCAAATGCCCTCGCCCTTTCTCCCATCATGTGTCGTTTTTCAGGGGAATCAAGCAGCATGCTTGTTTTTTGCATGAGTTCATCGGCAGAATGAATGCGTATGACAGCGCCTTCAGAAATGGCGTCTTCAGTTATTGCTTCAAAATTGAAGGTATGAGGTCCGACAATAACAGGGATTCCAATTGAACAGGGTTCTATCAGATTTTGTCCTCCCAGGGGTTCCAGACTGCCTCCAATAAAAGCCAGATCGGATGCCGTGTAGTACATGAACATTTCGCCCATGGAGTCGCCTAGCAATATTCGGGTATCGGGTGAAATGGAATTTGCCTGTCCGAAGTCGGTTGCCAGATCAGAGCGGCGGATCATTGGCAATTTTCTGGAGGCAATCATTTTTGCAACCTCGTCAAATCGTTGTGGATGACGCGGAACAATAATGACGAGGGTATTTGGAGGAGATATTTCGGAAAGGACATCCAGAATACGAGCCTCTTCTCCATCCCGGGTACTGGCACAGATAAAAACAGGACGTTGCCCGATCAGTTCACGCAGATGCTGTCCTTTTTTTATCAGTTCGGAAGGAGCCTGTACATCAAATTTGACACTGCCTACCACTTCAACATGCTGAGAGCCGAACTGTTTTAATCGTTTGGCATCGGTTCTGGTTTGTGCCGCAACATAGGAAATGCCGTCTGCAGCCTCTTTTATCAATGAGGGCAACCGCTGCCCCTTTCTTAGGGAACGTTCGGATAATCGTGCATTGACCAGGGCAACGGTAACATGGTTTTTTTTGCATTGTGCAATGAGATTTGGCCAGATTTCCGTTTCCATGAGAATGCAAAGAACCGGATGAAAATGGGTAATCAGACGCCGCATCATGTGCGGCAGGTCGTAAGGCAGATAAGCCTGCATGATGCGGGGGTTGTCACCAAAGAGCTCAAATCCGGTTGCCCGGCCGGTCGGTGTCATGCAGGTCAAAAGAATATCCTTTTCCGGATAGGCTAAAAGCAATGCATGAACTAAAGGCTCTGCAGCACGTGTTTCCCCAACTGATACCGCATGAACCCATATGCAATTTTTTTTAATGGCAGATGGTGGAAATGACCCGAGCCGTTCTGAAATATGCTGGCGATACCCCGGTTCCTTTCTTCCCCTTAACCAGAGACGAAAAAGGGCAAACGGTAGAATTAACCACCAAACAAAAGAGTAAAGATTTCGCATGAATGCGTTTATTATTCAAGTTTCGTATCAGGTGATATTATCCATGAAATCCGTAAAAAAGCGTATTAAATCGCATATCTTTTGTTTGTTTGGAAACACAGGATATGACGTATCGCATGGTCGATTTGATGTAAAATAGACAATTAACGTTAGTATGATTCAGACGATAGCCTGCATGTAATGAAATTACGAATCGCCACTTACAACATTCACAAAGGAGTCACATCAGTAGGAGGACTGCCGCGCGTTTCCGATTTAAAAAAATCCATGTCTTCTCTGGCAGCGGATATTATCTTCCTTCAGGAAGTGCAGGGGCGTCACGACTGGTTGGCGTTGAGCGATTCCGATCAATGGCCAAAAGAAGCGCAATACGAATATCTGGCAGGAGATTATCATCACGTTGCATATGGTAAGAACGCGGTGTATCACCACGGCCATCATGGCAATGCGCTCATTAGTGCCTATCCGATCATTTCACAGAACAATCATGATATTTCTGACCATGCATTGGAATCCAGAGGACTTTTGCATTGTGTTCTTCAAACACCACAATCCAAAATACATTGTTATGTGGTTCATCTGGGGCTGTTTGAAGGAAGTCGTCGTCGCCAGACGCAAATGCTGATTGAGCATGTGAGTGATGCCGTTCCCAAAGATGAACCTATCATTATTGCAGGTGATTTTAATGACTGGGGAAACCATTTGTCTGATGCCATTCGGGATGCGCTAAAAGTCAAGGAGGTTTTCGATGTGACTCCCGAACAGAAGAACCTGACGTCCTATTTTAAAAAATTGTCGGGAGGCATATCCAATTCCAAGCCGAAACCGGCAAGAACTTTTCCGGCTGCATTTCCCTGTTTGCCATTGGATCGAATTTATGTCCGTGGATTCAAAGTCAATACGGCAACGGTTATGCATGGCCGTCGCTGGGCAAAAGTTTCAGATCATGCGCCGATTGTGGCATCATTGACAATGGAATAATTTTTTGATTTTGTTTGATTGTTCAATGGATGAGGTACCCCATGCTGGTACGTCCAGGTTCTCTCGTTTCAGATAATCATTTGACACTATTAGATAGTGGAAAAGAGTATTTTCCTGCGCTTATCCATCAGATTAATCGGGCAAAAAGTGATATCTATTTTGAGACGTATATTTTTTTCCCTGATGATGTGGGGCGCTCGGTTATGCGGGCACTTCAGCAGGCAGCCAGACGGGGTGTCCATGTTCATGTGATTACGGATTGGATTGGAACAGGTACCCGACTTTGCCGGTTGCTGAGACGGGAATTTGAAAAAGCGGGTGTTCATTTCAGGGTTTTCAATCCATGGTTTTATCGGGGACTGGCAAGACAGCATCGTAAGATTTGTGTCATTGATCATGAGCATGCCTTTGTTGGTGGCATCAACATTTTGGATGATCTTCGCACCGACTTTGATAAGAAAAACCGTTTTTTGAATGCGCCCCGATGGGATTTTGCGGTTTTTATAGAAGGCCCCATTCTGAATTTGATCCAGCATGAAGTGGAGTCCTTTTGGGCACGGGTCGGTCCCATGTCCATTCCCAGCCGATTTCGAAATTATCGAACTTCCTTTAAACAGAAATTTGCGATCGCCAAGGTGACACTGGCAGGTTTTGTTGTCCGGGACAATTTCCGCAACCGTCGGACTATCCAGAGAGCCTATTTACGGGCCATGGGAAGAGCCCGATATGAAATTGTATTGGCTACACCCTATTTTTCTCCAGGAAAAAAATTTCGTTCTGCATTGATTTCTGCCGCCCAACGCGGCGTCAAAGTGACATTGTTGATTGGGATTGGTGAATTTTGGTGGCAGGATGCAATTGCGAAATCCTTTTTCCCCAAATTACTGAAAAATGGCATTCGCCTGTACGAATACCGTAAAACGCAGTTGCATGGAAAAGTTGCCGTGGTTGACAGGTTTTGGGCAACAGTGGGTTCAAGTAATTGCGATGGTTTAAGTCTTTTTATTAACCATGAAGCCAACATTATTGTCAAGGACAATGTTTTTGCAACGACATTGCATGAGCATATCCATGCAGGTATTGCTGATGCGCAGGAAGTTCATATCGAGGATTTTAAAAATGAACCCTGGTATCGAAAAATAGGCTACACAATAGCGCATCTGGTTTACCGTTTTGTCATGCGCACGATTACGCTGGGGGACTACAATTAAACAGGTGTCTTTTTGAGACTTGCGTTACAATACAGCTAAAAGCAGGCCAGACAGTCGCTGGTTACAGACGTAACGAGAGGAAGGTCCGGACACCATAGAGCAGGGTGGCGGCTAACAGCCGTCCGTTGAAATCCGAAAGGTATAAGACGAGGAATAGGGCCACAGAGACGAGCGTATTCAGTTACGGTGAAACGCGGCAACCTCCACCTGGTGCAATTCCAAGTAGGCATGCGATGATGTGGCTCGCGGAGCATGCGGGTAGGAAGCTTGAACGGCGGAGTAATTCGTCGTCTAGATGAATGACTGTCATAACAGTTGGGAAACTGATTGTCGTAACAGAATCCGGCCTATCGGCTTGCTTTTTTTAATTCCTGCCAACAACAAAAAGCTGACACGCCCTGTTTTTTTAAGAATTTTTTAGGTAAGATACTCTGGTACAGGTACATCATGATGTTTTTATCAGGTGCCTGTATATTTTTTAAGAGGTGAAGGGCGAAACTGGCGCCCTCGCAAGAGGGCGTTTTCCAGTGTTATCTAAAAAGCATAGTTCAAAAGCAGATTGTCCGTAATACCTTCTCTTTTACCGGCATAACCCTGTATGCCTGCTTCAGATCTGAAAGGTGACTTCTTGCCGGTTTTCCGGTTTAAACCCGGTTCCAGTATACATGTGCCACTTAGAACAGGACCAGCCAACGCCATGTTGTTTCTGGATAATACGTGTCAATCCGGGGTAGTTATTCTCTTTCTTGTGCTGATATTGCTTCAATAGGCAGGGTCAAATTTGATGTGCTAAAGTGGGGTATTTTTCCATTGCCGGTGACACATTGATACGGACGTCTTCTGTTTCCTGATGCGTCCACAAATATTTCATGTGGGTATCCAGAGTATCTTTCAATACAGGACATGAAATTACCCAAATGTATGCATCTTTGACGGGGCTATGGCGTTTTTTTGTTTTTCTGAATGTTTCTTTTGGGGAACATGTCGCATGATTTTTCTTATATACATGATTTTATTTCATGTGTAACTTTCATAATACCTTGTAAGTAATTAATTTTTATAGATATTTAAATACAAAAACCTTAAAAACAAAAGCCTTCTAACCTATTGAGTTCATTAAGAAAAATTTCTCTTTTCTTAAAAAAATGCTTGACCCCACATATAGCTTCCTCTAAAGTGGAGAAATGTGGTGATTAGTGGTATTTTGTGGGAAATAAAGAGTTTCTCATGGGTTTATTTTAGTAGAGGTTTTTGTGTTTCAAGGTACGTCTTCCATCAATCTTGACGCAAAGGGGCGGATTGCTATTCCGGTCCGGCATCGTGATGTGTTGTCGCTTGAACATAATGGCCGTATGACATTAACAAAACATCCGCATGGGTGTTTATTACTTTTTCCTCGTTCGGTTTGGGAGGCACATCGGAAAATCATTGCTGGTTGGCCTAATTCAGCCAGACGTTATCAACGCATATTTCTGGGAAGTGCCTTGGATGTTGAGATGGATGCCGTAGGACGGATTCTGATCTCTCCAGAACTTCGTTCTGCAGCAGGTTTGACCAAGGAGATAATGCTGCTCGGAATGGGGTCTCATTTTGAATTATGGGATGCCGGCAGATTAGCTGAGGATGAGGCCGCAGCCATAGCTGAAGAAACACCGGATATCTTGCAGAACTTTTCATTTTAATACGATTGGGAGTAAAGGTATTGCCGAATTTCATACATCATTCGGTATTGCTGACGGAGGCAGTTGACGCACTTTGTATTGAAAATGAACGTGTTGATGGTGTTTATCTAGATGGGACATTTGGTCGGGGAGGTCATAGCAGACTGATTTTACAAAAATTGGGAAAAAAGGGGCGACTGATTGCTTTTGACAAGGACCCTCAGGCAATAGAAGCGGCAGACAAAATCAAAGATCCCCGTTTTGAAATTGTGCATGAGAGTTTTGCCGAACTGGATACGGTACTGAAAGAAAGAGGGATAGAAGAAATAGATGGCATCGTTCTGGATTTGGGAATTTCGTCACCACAGATAGAAGATGCGGAACGCGGGTTCAGTTTTCGTCTGGATGGTCCTCTTGATATGAGGATGGATCCATCTAAAGGGATGTCTGCCTCTGAGTGGCTGGCAGATGAGGAAGAACAAAAAATTGCGGAGGTAATACGAAAGTATGGGGAAGAACGGTTTGCTGTTCAGATTGCAAAGGCGATTGTTGATGGCCGCTCAGTCGAGGCCATTACCAGTACGAAGCAGCTTGCCAACATCGTTGCAAAGGCAGTCAAAACACGTGAAAAAGGCAAGGATCCAGCAACAAGGACCTTTCAAGCTATACGGATTTATATCAACAGGGAACTTGAGGATTTGGAGGTAGGACTAGAAAAAGCCTGGAAATGTCTAGCCATGAACGGGAGAATGGCCGTGATTAGCTTTCATTCGCTTGAAGACCGTATGGTGAAGCGGTTTTTTGCGGAAAGATCAAATGTAAAACAACCGGATCGTAGGCTTCCTATTCGTGCGGTTGATCTCCCTCGCGCTGAGATGAAACTGTTAGGTAAAACAAAACCGACGCCAGCTGAAATAAAGATTAACTCGCGAGCCCGTTCTGCCATGCTAAGAGTGGCAGAACGGATATTGTTATCTAGAGGCTTTGCCGTATGAGGAGTGGGCTTGTGCAAATCATTCTGGTGATCTTGCTGCTCGCAAGTGCACTTTTATTGGTTCGCGCCCGCAATCAGTCCCGTCATCTTTTTGTTGAATTGGAATTTGAATTGACAAAGGCAAGGCAACTGGAAGTGGAATGGTCACAATTGCAGCTGGATCAGTCAAGCCTGGGTAAACATGCGCGTATTGAAATAGCTGCCAAGCGTAATTTGAATATGGTTCATGTTACGCCTGCCAATACACGATTTGTGACGGTGACAACAAAATGAGAAACATGATGAAATTTCCAAAAAGTTCACGTGTTGCCGCGGCAAAAGGGGTTTCCTTTTCCGATACGCCTGAATTGAAAGTGAAACTTCCAAAATGGCGTTCTCATGTTGTTTTGTTTTTCCTTTTCTTTGTTTTTGTGGGACTGCTTGCCAGAGCACTCTGGCTTCAGGTGTTATCAACGGAATTTTTGCAAAAGCAAGGTGAATCCCGTTATGCAAGAACCCTGGAAATGCCGGCAACACGAGGAAAAATCACAGATCGAAATGGTGTTGTACTGGCTTCCAGTATCCCGGTTAGAGCGATATGGGCCATTCCTGATGATGTTCTGTCACAACCCAAGGAAAAATTGAGCGAACTGGCCCGTTTATTGGGAATTTCTGAAAAAAAACTGTATGACCGGCTGGATTCGGATCGCACCTTTGTCTACCTGAAGCGCCAGGTGGAGATGGATGTGGCCAATGCCATACTGAAGCTTGGCATCAAGGGTATTCAGACTCGAAAAGAATATAAGCGTTATTACCCTGAAGGGGAAGTAATGTCTCATATTGTCGGATTTACCAATATCGAGGATGTCGGACAGGAAGGTATGGAGCTGGCTTCCCAGAAAGTCCTTTCCGGTACGATAGGAAGCCGTCGCGTCATTAAAGACCGCTTGGGCAATATAGTGGAAGATTTGCGGGCAATCAAGGAACCCAAAGACGGTTCCGATCTGGTTCTTTCCATTGATAGCAGCATTCAATATATTGCGTATAAACAATTAAAAGAAGCCGTTACCCTGCATAAGGCAAAAGCAGGTGCCGTAGTTGTTCTGGATATCCAAACGGGTGAAGTTTTGGCAATGACCAATCTGCCAAGCTATAACCCGAACGACAGGTCCCAGCTAAAAGGTTTTCGTCTTCGTAACCGTGCCTTGACGGATATATATGAACCGGGTTCAACATTGAAACCTTTTACCATTGCGCTTGCTCTGGAAAAAGGACGCGTTACCCCGCATACCAAAATTCAGACAGCACCGGGGAAAATGATTATTGGTGATGCCACCATTGGCGATTCGCATCCTCTTGGAACACTGTCGGTTTCCGAAGTGATTGAAAAGTCCTCCAATGTAGGAACAGCCAAAATAGCATTGGAGATGAATGCCAAAGATATGTGGGAAATGTTTACGGCATTGGGTTTTGGACAGCAACCGGAATTTGGTTTCCCCGGAACAACGGCAGGACGTGTCAGACCGTATAAATCATGGCGCCCGGTCGAACAGGCAACGATGAGTTACGGGCATGGAATATCGGTTTCTCTTATGCAAATGGCCCGTTCGTATATGATTTTTGCCAGAAACGGTGACCTGGTTCCGCTTTCCCTTGCAAAAATCGATGCTGTTCCGCAGGGACAGATGGTGGTATCTGAAAAAACGGCAAAATCTGTCAGAAACATGCTTGAATTGGCTGCCGGTCCAAGGGGAACCGCACCGCGTGCACAGGTTCCAGGCTATCGGGTTGCAGGAAAAACCGGTACGACACATAAAATTGAAAACGGAAAATATGTCAACAAATATGTGGCTTCGTTTGTTGGTCTCGCACCTGTTTCAAATCCCCGGATTATTGTTGCCGTCATGATTGATGAACCTTCCAATGGAAAACATTATGGGGGAGAAGTTGCCGCACCTGTTTTCTCAAAAATTGTGGCTAACACATTAAGGTCGATGAATGTTACGCCGGATTCGACGGTGACGAATCTTGTGATTCCGCAAAATGGTGTGCAGGAGAGCTTGTAATGGAGCAAAGGGAAAAACGGATAGAAACAGTAGTCCAGTGGATCAGGAAAATCTGTCCTGATGGGGAACTGTTTTCCGATTCCCGCGAAATTGCAGGGACTGAAAAAGAGACAGTGTTTTTTTCATATCAAAAGGAAAATGCGGAAAGTTATATTTCCGATGCCATCAAAAATGGAGTAAAAGCCGTCATTTATGATGACGCAGACATTCAATGGAAATCGCAATGGAATGTTCCGTCCCTGTCTGTCAATGGATTAAAGGCATTGGCAGGGCCAATTGCGCATCATTACTATAAAAAGCCGTCTTCTTCCATGTATGTGGTGGCTGTTACGGGAACGAATGGAAAAACATCCTGCACGCAATGGCTGGGAAGTGCTTTATCACAATCAGGAAAAAAAGCAGCTGTTATCGGCACACTTGGAATTACGGTTTTTGAAAATGGCCGTTCAGGTCGTGCGGAAATAACCGGCTTTACTACTCCGGATCAGGTGCAGTTACAGAGAAAACTGGCGGAACTTTTTAAAATGGGCGTCTCTTCAATAGCGATTGAAGCTTCTTCAATCGGTATTGAAGAGGGACGATTAAATGGCATGGAAATTGATACGGTCCTGTTTACGAATTTTACGCGGGATCACCTGGATTATCATCAGGACATGGCGGCATATGAAGCAGCCAAACGAAAACTTTTTGATTGGCCCGGTTTAAAGAATGTGGTCATGAATTTGGATGATCCCAAAGGCAGGGAATGGTCTTTGGAAATAAGGGAAAAGTATTCTCTTTTCGGGTATTCCATTCAATCCGAAAGCATGGAAAAGGTACCCGTACTGCAGGCATCGGAAATGCAGGCCTATTTGGGTGGAACGTATTTTCATGTAAAGGGGCCTGACAATCAGTCACGAGTAAAAACACAGCTGATTGGAAACTTTAATGTGAGCAATGTATTGGGCGTACTGGGTGTTTTGCTCCTTTATGGATGTGTATGGAAAAAAGCGGTTTCGTATCTGTCCTTGTTGAAGCCGCCTCCAGGACGCATGCAATTACTTGGCGGAAAAAATGCGCCGCTTGTTGTGATTGATTATGCCCATACACCGGATGCCCTTGAGAAGGGACTGGAGACCTTGCGTCTGGTTGCCAGTGACAGAAAAGGCGATTTGTGGTGTGTTTTTGGTTGTGGAGGCGATCGGGATAAAGGCAAGCGGAAGGAAATGGGACGGGTAGCGGAAAAAGCGGATCATATCATTGTCACCAGCGATAATCCGCGTAATGAGGATCCCTTTGAAATTATTGAAGAAATTGTATCAGGCATGATGCGTCGTCCTCCTGTTATTGAAGACCGGGCTACTGCAATTTTAAAGGCGGTCAAGCAG
>CAZAIY010000010.1:0-12694 GCA_964485295.1 uncultured Oxalobacter sp.
TTTTAATTCGTGATTCCTCAATCATTCATTCAGGATCTTTTAAATCGCATTGATATAGTCAGTGTGATAGAGCAGCACGTTCAATTAAAAAAAGCCGGGGCAAATATGCTTGGGCTTTGTCCTTTTCATACAGAAAAAACACCCAGTTTTACGGTCAGTCCAACCAAACAGTTTTACCACTGTTTTGGTTGCGGAAAAAATGGTTCAGTGATTCAGTTTTTAATGGAATATGCGGGTTTTAGCTTTGTGGATGCAGTGCATGAACTCGCCAATACTGTCGGACTCGTTGTGCCGGAAGATGATAACAAGCGGTCAAAAGAATGGCGTATTGAAAAGAAAGCGGATAGTGAAGTTCAAATTGATGTGATGGCAAAGGCGGATATTTTTTATCGCAGGCAGCTAAAACACGCGGAACAGGCAATTTCGTATTTAAAAAAACGTGGGGTTTCAGGTGAAATTGCCGCATATTATGGATTGGGATACGCACCGGTAAATCGTGATAATTTGCGTGAAATTTTTTCTGATTATGGCGCAAAGGAATTGCAGGATACCGGTTTGGTTATTGTCCGTGATTCGGATGAGGAAAGCAGTTCATCTTCTTCAATTTATGATCGTTTTCGGGACAGAATTATGTTCCCGATTAAAAACATAAAAGGTCAAACCATTGGATTTGGTGCACGTATTATTAATAAGGGGGAACCCAAATACTTGAATTCTCCAGAAACGCCCTTATTTCAAAAAGGAAATGAATTATATGGACTTTTTGAGGCACGGCAGGCTATTCGAAATTCAGGTTATGTTTTGGTTGTTGAAGGATATATGGATGTTGTAGCCTTGGCTCAATTGGGATTTCCTCAGACTGTTGCAACCCTGGGTACGGCATGTACTTCTGTGCAGATTCAAAAGTTAATGCGTCAAACAGATTTGATTATATTTGCTTTTGATGGGGATAAAGCAGGGCAGTCAGCCGCAAAAAGGGCAATGGAAGCCAGTCTTTCTTATGTGACGGAAAATAAAAGTGTCCGTTTTTTGTTTTTGCCGGAAAATCATGATCCGGATAGTTTTATAAGGGAATATGGCGCAAAAACTTTTGAAAAGGAAATAAAAAAAGCCATTCCTTTTTCAGAGTTCCTGTTTCAGGTAATTACAAAAGAAAAAGATTTAAACACAATGGAGGGGCGTGCAAAAGTACAATCCGTAGCAAAACCTTTATTGCAAAAAATCCAACATTCAGCACTACGTTCACAAATTGTACGGAAGTTAAGTGAAATAACGCAGACATCCAGTGAAGAATTGGAAGTGTTTTTCGGGTTATCCCAAAAATTTCCCCGAAAAAAAACAGTATCGCAACGACATGAAAGACCTCAAATTACCAGCCTAAGTCGGCAGATACTTCGAATTTTGATTGGCAATCCGGAATTGGTATTTGAATTGAAGGAATCGGAAATAGATACGATTGAGCAATTTTCTTCAAATGACAGACAGATGTTATCCGATATTATCAATACGGTATATTCCATTGGGGAAAATGTGAGTTTTTCTGCTTTGGCAGAATATTTTCGAATGTCCGGAAGAGATTATGACGGGTTAATTGCTGAAGTGTTGGAAGGAAATGATTTCAATGTGTCATCAGCAAGAAAACAGTTAAAGGATATTTTATTAAAGATTCGAATCAGATTAATAACTGAAGAATTAAATAATTTAATTGAGTCTAAAAAGGCACTTGAAGATCCTCAGTATTTTCGGGATTTGCAAAAACACCAGCAATCTTTACAACAGCAAATGATGGAAAATAATTCATTTAAAGAATAAATTAAGGTGGGCATAAATAAAAATAAATTATGCTAAAATCTAAAATTTTATGTATGGGCATATTTTTGCCCTATATATCAATTAGCTGATTTTGGGGCAAACTGTGGGCGACAAAAAGAAATCAAAAAAATCAGTATCGATGACGAACGATGTAACAGCGATTGAACCTGAAAAAAAGGGACGTAAACGTCAGGTAAAAGATGAAAAAGTGACTGTCGTGGAAACAAAAGGAAAAACTAAAAATGTTTCTAAAGACACGCCTAAGGTTGAATCAAAGAAAAAAGAAAAAACAAAAGCTGAACCAAAGAAAGCCGTCACGAAATCCAATGAAATAACCAGACAACAGGAAGAGACGAAGTCTAAAGTTTCTTCAAGAAAATCCAAGGCAAAAAAAGACGCCATTGAACAGGATAATTCTTCAATGGAAAAAACAGAGATTTCTGTTGAAGAAGTTGTTGTCGAACCTGTTGAGTCCCCTAAACGAAAAGGCAGAAAAAAGGCTGTTAAAGAAGATGCTGTTGTGGCTTCTTCTGTATCGGAGACATTGGAATCCAGTGCTGAACAAGTTGCTTCAATTGATAAGCCTTTACCTAAAAAAAGAGGTCGCAAGCCAAAAGCCTTATTGCAACAAGTAGAATCGGAAACGGTCGGAACCGATTCCGATGCTTTATCTCAAATTGATACTTCCAATTATGTTTTGCCGAAAGTAAAGGTGCCAGGTCGACGAGGCAGGAAACCTAAAGATTATCAACCGGAAAGTGATGAAGTTATTGCACTGAATGCAGTAGAACGTGCTGAAATGAAAGCCGCTGAAAAAAATCGGGCAAAAGATAGAAGAGCGAAAGAAAAAGCACTTTTAAAGGATGCATTATCTAATGATTCCGAGGCAACTGCAGAAGAAATCCAGCGTCGTCGGGAAAGACTTGTTGCGTTAATTAAACTCGGTAAGGAACGCAGTTTTCTTACCTTCGCGGAAATTAATGACCATCTTCCCGAACATATCGTTGATCCGGATGCTATTGAAGGCATTATCAGTACGTTCAATGATATGGGGATTTCAGTTTATGAACATGCCCCGGATGCAGAGGATCTGCTACTTACAGATAATGTTATTAACGTTACCAGTGATGAAGAAGCTGAAGCGGCAGCAGAGGCAGCACTGTCTACGGTAGATTCAGATTTTGGTCGAACAACAGATCCCGTTCGTATGTATATGCGGGAAATGGGTTCTGTTGAATTATTGACACGTGAAGGTGAAATTGAAATTGCGAAAAGAATTGAAGATGGTTTAAAAGACATGATTCAGGCAATTTCTTCAAGTCCAATGACCATTACGGAAATTCTGGAACAGGCAGAAAAAATCAGACTGGGTGATATAAAGATTGATGACATTGTAGATGGTTTTGCCGAAGATAATGATGACGACATGTCTTCAGTTGTTATGAGTGCATCTGATCAGGATGAGGATGAAGAAGACAGTGAGGTATCCGAAGATGAAGACGATGATGATGAAATGTCTTCATCAGGAGCAGGAGCAGGAAGTGGTTTTTCGGCAGAGCAACTGGAAAAACTGAAATTGCAGGCTTTAGAACGTTTTGATGTTATTTCAGAGCATTTTAAACTGATGCAAAAAGCAAACGAGGAAGGTAACTATAACTCGGAAGCTTATATATCGGCTCATGAACGTATTTCAAATGAGCTGTTAGGTATGCGTTTTACTGCGAAATTTATTGAAAAACTGGCAGATACGCTTCGATCACAGATGGATGAAATCCGTCAGGTTGAACGCCAAATAATGGATGTTGTAGTTAATCGATGCGGTGTACCTAGAGCGTATTTCATCAAGGTTTTCCCTGGGAATGAAACCAATTTGGATTGGGTAGATGAAGAAGTAAACAGTGGGTATCCATATAGTGCCATTTTGGAACGCAATATTCCCATGGTCAAAGAGTTGCAGAGGAAACTAGTGGAGATAGAAGAAAAAAGTGGGATGCCGTTAGGTGATATACGCGATATCAATCGCAAAATGACAGCAGGTGAGATGCGGGCACGGAATGCCAAACGGGAAATGACAGAGGCAAATTTACGTTTGGTTATTTCTATTGCCAAAAAATATACAAATCGCGGACTTCAATTTCTGGATCTGATTCAGGAAGGCAATATTGGTTTGATGAAAGCGGTTGATAAATTTGAATATCGACGGGGATATAAATTTTCCACATATGCAACATGGTGGATACGTCAGGCAATTACACGTTCTATAGCGGATCAGGCCAGAACGATTCGTATTCCTGTTCATATGATAGAGACGATTAACAAAATGAATCGTATTTCTCGTCAAATATTGCAGGAAACGGGTTCCGAACCGGATCCGGCAACATTGGCTCTGAAAATGGAAATGCCGGAAGATAAAATTCGTAAAATTATGAAAATTGCGAAAGAACCTATTTCCATGGAAACGCCAATTGGAGATGATGATGATTCGCATCTTGGTGATTTTATTGAAGATAACAATACACTGGCACCGGCAGATGCAGCATTGCATGTTTCGATGAGAAATGTTGTAAAAGATGTTTTGGATTCATTAACACCTCGCGAAGCGAAAGTGTTGCGTATGCGTTTTGGTGTTGAGATGTCAACAGATCATACGTTGGAAGAAGTTGGTAAACAGTTTGATGTTACTCGTGAGCGTATTAGACAAATTGAAGCAAAAGCTTTAAGAAAATTGCGTCATCCTTCACGTTCGGATAAACTTAAGAGTTTCTTGGAAAGTAATTAAATTTAAAAGGGCCTATAGCTCAGTTGGTTAGAGCAGCGGACTCATAATCCGTTGGTCGCAGGTTCAAGTCCTGCTGGGCCTACCAGAAAACATTTCGTTAACATTCGGTAACGATCAGAAAACCCGCATAAAACCCAGTGTTTAGCGGGTTTTTTGTTCTATAATCGTTCCATAACATTCGCTAACATTCGGGTATTTTAGGTATAGTTTTGGGTATAGACTCAAATATATCTAAAAAATCTATACCTAAAATCATTGGTTATCGTATTCTAGGGGCTACCATATAAATCAAGGGGTTAGCGTCATGTTGCCCCCTTTTCTTTTTGTCCATGTTCAAAAGACTTTTGGACTTGAGTGGCATAACAACATCGCTTTTATCTCTTCTGTATATCGTTGTCGTTGTGATATTTTTATAGTCAAACCGCTTTTGTGCATTGGTTTGTGTTTCCGAATCTGTTGCGGATTTTGTGAGAATATCTTTATACAGAAGATCCCCAAAAAAATTGTATAAAACAGGGTGGTTGGCCAGGGTTGCGTTTTGTTTTTAAGTTGTTGATTATTAAGGGTAATTTTAAAAAAAGTCTTTAAAATCCAGTGTGTTGCAGTATAATAATCCTTAATGGTTTTCAATTAAAAACAACAAATGGAAGAGGTAAAGAAAGATGAATTTTGTATACCATAATCCAGTCAAGATTTATTTTGGAGAGAATCAATTAGGACATTTAGCAGAAGAACTGAAAAAATATGGAAAACGGGTTCTTTTAACTTATGGAGCGGGTTCAATCAAAAAAATTGGTCTTTACGATCAGGTAGTCAAGGAAATACAAAAAGCAGGATTAGCGTTATTCGAATTGTCTGGCATAGAACCAAATCCAAGTATTCGTTCTGTCAGAGAGGGAGTTTCTCTGTGTCGTGAAAAAAAGATAGATGTTCTTTTGGCAGTAGGAGGCGGGTCAGTAATTGATGCAACCAAATTTATAGGTGCGGGAGTTTTTTATAAGGGTGATCCTTGGGATTTGGTGAATCAAACTGCAGAGATTACAGATAGTCTTCCGGTAATTACAATTTTGACGTTATCGGCAGCTGGTTCGGAAATGAATGGTGGAGGTGTCATATCAAATGAAGAGACAAATGAAAAACTGGGATTATTACATCCTGTTATGTTACCCAAAGTCTCCTTTCTTGATCCTGTTGTGACTTATACCGTAAGTCCTTATCAAACAGCAGCAGGTGCCGTCGATATCATTTCCCATATTATGGAAAACTATTTTACTGCGAGAAAAGATTTGGCAATGCTTGATACGGTTATGGAAGGGCTGATTCGTTCTACAATAAAATTTGCGCCTGTTGCGGTAAAAAATGGTTCTGATTATGAGGCAAGAGCCAATCTTATGTGGATATCCACATGGGCTCAGAATTCTTTCATTACCGGATCAAAAAATCCGACATGGGTTATTCATTCCATTGAACACGAGCTTTCCGCTTTTTATGGGATTACTCATGGACATGGGCTGGCTATCGTTATCCCACGCTGGATGGAATATGTATTGGATGAAAATACGGCTCCCAGATTCAAGCAATTCGGTTGTAATGTGTTTGATATTGATGCCAATCTGCCGGCAATGGATGTTGCAAGAAAAAGTATAGAAATGTTGTCCGATTTTTTCTTTAATACATTGAATCTGCAAAGTACTTTAACGGATTTGGGCATAAATGATGAGAAATTTTCTTTGATGGCACAGAAAATTTGTCGAGGAAAGTCTTATCCTGGCATTAAACGATTGAATCAACAGGATGTAGAGAATATTTATAGAATGTGCCTGTAAAAAATTTTTGTAAAATAAACTGGATTCATCGGTAATGTAAAATCAAAAAGGATATCACTGTATATATTGCTTTATTAATTCTGCACCATGTGAGATGAAATATGTTTGATAATGAAAAACGCGCTTTTATTGCAAAATCAGGTGAATTAGATATTTGTTTGGTGCCTCGTATGGCCAACAGACATGGACTGATTACCGGGGCAACGGGTACAGGAAAAACCGTCACCTTGCAGACAATTGCTGAGACTTTCAGCAAAATGGGTGTTCCTGTTTTTGCAACAGATATAAAAGGTGATTTATCAGGTATTTCAGCCAAAGGCGGGAATAAGGAAAGTATTGTTAATCGGGTAGATGATTATCAATTGACCGAAAAAGGATTCGCATTTCAAGAATTTCCTGTGCAATTTTGGGATGTTTTTAGTGAATCAGGCATTCCGGTCAGAGCGACTATCAATGATATGGGACCATTGCTGTTGAGTCGTCTGCTTTCTTTAAATGATACACAGACAGCCGTTTTAACCATTATTTTTAAAATTGCAAATGATGAAAAGATGGCCCTTATTGATTTAAAAGATATAAGGAAAATCCTGGAATATGTTGCCGATAACAGAACAAAATACACAACTGAATATGGCAATATTTCCATTGCAAGTATCGGTGCCATTCAAAGAGGGTTGCTTGCATTGGAACAAGAGGGAGCCGGAAATTTTTTTGGAGAACCAGAATTAAATATTGACGATTTTATTCAGACGGAAGGTGAAAAAGGCGTGATCAATATTTTGGCTGCAGACAGGTTGATGAATGCGCCAAAAGTGTATACAACCTTTTTGCTTTGGCTCATGACAAAATTGTTCAATGAATTGCCGGAAGTCGGGGATATGGATAAACCCAAACTGGTTTTTTTCTTTGATGAAGCCCATCTGCTTTTTGATAGTGTCCCTCCGGTGCTTTTGGAAAGAATAGAACAGGTTGTTAGATTGATTCGTTCAAAAGGGGTGGGTATTTATTTTATATCGCAAGTCCCGTCTGATATTCCTGATTCTGTCTTGGGTCAATTGGGAAATCGTATCCAGCATGCCTTGCGTGCCTATACGCCAAAGGATCAAAAAGCAATTAAAGCGGCAGCACAGGCTTTTCGAGCCAATCCGGATTTTGATACCGAGACAGTTTTAACCCAACTGGGAACAGGTGAGGCACTGGTTTCTTTCTTGGATGAAAAAGGGGCACCGACTCCGGTTCAAAGGGCTTTTATTCTGCCGCCGGAAGGTCAGGTTGGTCCAATTGATGAACAATTACGCGAACGTACTGTCAAAAATTCCCTGTTATATCGCTTTTATGCTGAAGAAAGGGAAAAAGAATCCGCTTTTGAGATTTTAACTGCCCGTTCCCAGGAAGAACAGATTGCCAAAGAAGAAGAGGCTCGTAAAAAAGAAGAGGAAAAAGCACGTCTTGCCAGGGAAAAAGAGGAAGAGAAAGCGCGGATTGCTAAAGAAAAGGAAGAAGAAAAAGCCAGAATTGCACAGGAAAAGGCAATGGAAAAAGAAGCCAACCAGACAAAACGTTTTTGGGGTGGAATTGCCAAATCTATTTTTGTGCCGTTAGCCCGTCAAGCGATTGGAAGTCTGTTCAAACGTAAATGATTATGATTGGCTTTTCATTCGTCTTAAAAAGGATTTGAGATATTCTCCAACCTGATCCAGACGATGCTGCAGACGATGTTCATCGTCGACCATATGTAAGGTGCAGTTATGTTCCTTACTGAATCGTATGACGTTTTTATAGGGAATGAGGCTGTCATGCCAGCCATGTACAATTTCTATGGCATTCCCGTCACATCCTACTTTGTGTGGGGGATAATCTTCCATATAAATAGCGGGAGCAAGAAGAAACAGTCCTTTTACGGAAAGGGTTGCGCTAGCCGTTAACGCAACCCATCCTCCCATACTGGATCCAACCAGATAGGTTGCTGGTCTTTTCTCATGAGAGGAAGCCAGCATTTGTACTCTTTTTTCGGGATCATATGTACCGGAATAATCAAGACTGTCAACGTCATATCCCATCTCTTGCACAATTTTTGCAAGATAGGTGATTTTGCTACCCCATGGGCCGCTTTCTTTTCCATGAATAAAATGAATGAGTGGTTTCATATCATTGAAAATTGTTTAGAGATGAGAAAATAAATTATGCAAATATAGTTTACTAAAAACAGGTAAAAGTATGTTGCAAGCATTTCAAAATGAAATAAAAAAAGTTTGTCATGGTATTGTCATACATTTTTTTTAACTGATTTAAAGGAAAACGCCATGAAAAAATTAATGACTGTTTTCGTTTCCGCGTTTTTTGCAACAGCTACTTTTTCGTAGCCGTTGGCAAAAACGGAAAAAAACAAGGTTAAATCCGAAGTCAAGGCAGGCAGAAAAATGCGTAAAATCCAAAACAAAAAAAGCCGATGAAAAAAATAATTTTTTTAAAGAATAAAAGGCAGTGATTTTTCTCTGCTTTTTTTTGTCTTTACGGTATGATTTTCAGATTAACATTATTGGGTTGTCATCATATGAAACAAAGATTTCTGGCGATTGCCTTGTTATTTTTCCTGGGACTTTTTTTTGTGCCAGCAAAAGCGACAGATTCCTTGGGGGAATTTCCGGTCGTTTATCTGAAAATTGGTTCGGCAACAGTCAAGGTGGAAGTAGCCAAAACAGAGCAACAGCGGGCCAAAGGATTGATGTTTAGGAAACATCTTGGGAAAAATAGTGGCATGTTGTTTGATTTTGGGGCACAGGCGCAGGTTTGTATGTGGATGAAAAACACCTACATTCCGTTGTCAGTTGCTTTTATCGACCAGGATGGCATGATTGTGAATATCGAGGATATGGAGCCATTAACTACCGATTCTCACTGTAGTTCGGGACTGATAGTGTATGCTTTGGAAATGAATCGGGGATGGTTTGCTACAAACAAAATCCAGCAGGGAGATAAAATTCAGTTGTCTCCTTAAGAGAGTTATTCATAAAAACAGGAACTGTTTTATCATTTTTGAAAACAGTTCCTGTCCTATTTGGTTCTAGCAAAATTATTCAGCCAGTTTTTGACGTAAAAGTTCATTCACTTGGGCCGGATTTGCTTTCCCTCGAGTAGCTTTCATGACCTGTCCTACCAGGGAATTGAATGCCTTGTCGCGTCCTGCTTTGAATTCTTCAACGGATTTCTGATTGGATGCCAGAACATCCGTAATGATTTTTTCGAGTTCACCCGTATCCGATATCTGTTTTAATCCTTTTGCCTCAATAATCCTGTCAACACTATCTTTATCTTCCGAAGGGGTTTCCCACATATGTATAAAAATTTCTTTGGCGATTTTATTGGAAATGGTGCCATCTGAAATACGGGTCATCAATAATGAGAGCTGCTCGGATGAAACAGGGACATCCTCAATACCGATATTTTCCCGGTTCAATGCTGAGGAGACATCCCCCATTAACCAGTTCGCACATTGTTTTGCCAAAGACATGCCTGATTTTGCAACCAGTTTTTCATAATAATCGGACATGGATTTGGATTGGGTCAATACCGTTGCATCGTACTCGGATAAACCATAATCCTTGATAAATCGTTGTTTCATGGCTTCAGGCAATTCCGGCATGGTCTGTTTGATTTTCTCGATCCAGTCAGGAGAAATGGCCAGTGGTGGCAAATCAGGATCCGGGAAATAACGATAATCCTGGGAATCTTCTTTTGTTCTCATTTCTCGTGTTTCCCGAAGATCAGGGTCATATAACCGTGTCGCCTGAACAACCTTGCCCCCATTTTCGATCAATTCAATCTGTCTTTCCACTTCATAGTTGATGGCATCTTCCAGATTTCTAAAAGAGTTCAGGTTTTTTATTTCACAACGTATTCCGAATTCACTTTGTCCGACAGGTCGAACAGATACATTGGCATCGCAACGAAAAGATCCCTCCTGCATATTGCCATCGCAAATACCAAGCCAGGTTACAAGGGAATGAAGCGTTCTTGCGTAGGTAACTGCTTCAGTCGCACTGCGCATATCCGGTTCCGTTACGATTTCCAAAAGAGGTGTTCCTGCCCGGTTAAGATCGATGCCACTCATATCGATATAATCTTCGTGTAAAGATTTACCGGCGTCTTCTTCCAGATGGGCCCGGGTCAATTGCACGGTTTTTGTTTCCTGTTTGCTGTTTTTTTCAATCAGAAAAGTGATTTTTCCACCGGTGAGAATGGGTTTTTCAAACTGGCTTATCTGATAGCCTTTGGGTAAATCAGGATAAAAGTAATTTTTACGGGCAAAAACAGATACAGGGGCAATATTGGCGCCAATAGCAAGACCAAATTGAATTGCTTTTTCAACAGCAGATTTGTTCATGACAGGTAAGACGCCAGGTAAAGCCAAATCAACCGGATTGGCCTGTGTATTTGGGGCAGCACCAAAGTGTGTAGATGAGCCACTAAAAATTTTTGATTCGGTTGAAAGCTGTACATGTGTTTCCAGGCCAATTACCACTTCCCACTGCATGATATTTCCTTTTATAAATGATTGAGTAAATACTTTTCCGATAATTAAATTTGTTCTGGCAAACGTTTGTGCCAGTCCGTAACCTGCTGGTACTGATGGGCAATGTTTAAAAGACGGGCTTCATCAAAATAATTGCCAATAAGCTGTAATCCAACCGGACGGCGTGAATTGACATTTCCCTGACCGAATCCACAGGGAATGGACATGCCGGGTAATCCTGCCAGATTGGTAGACAAGGTGTATATGTCTCCCAGATAGTTTGCAACAGGATCGTTTGCTTTGTCTCCTATATTCCAGGCAACCGTCGGACTGACCGGGCCCATGATGACATCACATTTGAGAAACGCCTGACGGAAATCTTTTGCGATAAGCTGCCGGATTTTTTGTGCATGTATGTAGTAGGCATCATAATAGCCGTGACTTAATACATACGTGCCGATCATGATTCGTCTCTTGACTTCTTCCCCGAAGCCTTCTGTCCGTGTTTTTCGATACATATCCTGCAGATTTTCATAGTTTTCTGCCCGAAAACCATAGCGTACGCCATCAAAACGACTGAGATTGGAAGAGGCCTCAGCAGGAGCGATAACATAGTAAACAGGAATGCACATGGCCGTATTTTCCAGGGAAATATCCACTAATGTTGCGCCCAGTTTTTCAAATTCCTTCAAAGCCGTTCTAATTGCCTGCTCCACGTCAGGGGCAAGACCTTCTGTAAAATATTCATGAGGAATGCCGATTCTTAAACCAGTCAGGGGTGCATTTAAATTGTCGGAGAAATTTTCCATTTCGCGATCGATACTGGTTGAATCACGGGAATCAAATCCTGCCATGGCTGTTAAAAGCAGGGCACAATCTTCGGCTGTTTTTGCAATGGGACCTCCCTGATCCAGTGAAGATGCATAGGCGATCATGCCATACCGGGAGACTCTGCCATAGGTTGGCTTGATTCCGGTTACTCCGCAAAAAGCGGCAGGTTGTCGAATCGATCCTCCCGTATCTGTAGCGGTGGCAGCCGGAGCCAAACGGGCAGCTATTGCGGCAGCGGAGCCTCCAGAAGAACCGCCGGGGACAGCTATTTTGTCCCAGGGGTTTTTGACAGGGCCAAAGTAGGAATTTTCGTTGGATGAACCCATGGCAAATTCATCACAATTCAATTTTCCCAAGGTTACCATACCTGCCTGTTTTAATTTTTCTACAACCGTGGCATCAAAAGGACTGATGTAATTGGCCAGTATTTTTGATGCGGCAGTGGAACGCCATCCTTTTGTGACGAAAATATCTTTATGTGCAACAGGAATTCCTGTCAGTTTCAGGGCTTCGTTTCTTGCAAATTTTTCATCAGCAAGTCTGGCTTGCTGCAGTGTCAATTCATCGTCAACATGTAAAAAAGCATTAAGATCGCTTTGATGAATACGTTTGAGAAACAATTGAGAGAGCTCGGTTGCTGAAATTTGTTTCGTATGTAATAGAGTGGATAACTCGGAGATAGTTTTTGTATGCATGAGATTGTCAATGGCAAATATTCGGGCTGATTTAAAAAGTCGTACTGAAATCGCAAGTTAAATCAAATTTATTCAATTACTTTAGGGACTAGATACAATCCGTTTTCAACTGCAGGAGCAGATTTCTGATATTCAGAATGATGATCCGTTTCTGTAATCACATCTTCGCGTAAACGAAGAGATAAATCATCAAAGTAGGCAGCAATGGGATGACTGAGGGGTTCGACACCTGCTGTAT
>CAZAIY010000011.1:0-12077 GCA_964485295.1 uncultured Oxalobacter sp.
CATCGGTATCGGTCCTGTCGGTCTGATGGCAGTTGCCGGAGCCAGTTTTCGTGGTGCGGCACGCATTCTTGCCGTAGGTTCGAGAAAAGTCTGTCAGGAAGCTGCCAAAGGTTACGGAGCGGATGAAATTATCAGTTACAAGGAGGGAAGTATTGAAGACCAGGTTCTTCATCTGACCGGTAAAAAGGGCGTTGACAGGATTGTTATTGCCGGAGGCAACCATGCCACCTTTGAGTCGGCAGTAAAATGCCTCAAACCCGGTGGAAAAATCGGTAATGTCAATTACCTGGGCAGTGGAGTCTATGTGAATATTCCCCGTGTGGAATGGGGTGTCGGAATGGGACACAAGCAAATCAACGGAGGATTGATGCCCGGCGGACGTTTGCGTATGGAAAAACTGGGTGCCCTGCTAACGGGTGGAAAGCTGGATGTCAATCCCTTGATCACACACGTATTTACGGATTTCAATGATATTGAAAAGGCGCTTTTCCTGATGCGTGACAAACCGGCAGATCTCATCAAGCCTGTTGTTAAACTTTCCGACTGATATGAAAGTCCTCATCGTTTCCGGGTTTTTAGGGGCAGGTAAAACCACATTCATTACCCGGATGGCAGAAAAATCGGGCAGAAGGTTTGTCGTCATGGAAAATGAAATGGGAGCGGTCGGTGTTGACGGCGGCTTCCTTTCATCGTCTCTTGGGCAAGAATTTGAAATCCGGGAATTGACAGAAGGCTGTATCTGCTGCTCCATGAAAACCGATTTTGCAACCAGTGTTTTAACCATTGAAAATACCCTGCAGCCACCATATCTGCTAATTGAGCCCACAGGTGTGGGCATGCTGGGCAGGATTATCGATAACCTGAAAAAAATAGCCTATGAAAGGATTGAACTTCTCAGTCCCATCACCATCTTTGATGGACTCAATTATCGTTATTTTGCCAGGGTTTTTCCTGAAATTTTTTCCGATCAGTTGGCCCATGCCGGTACCATTGTGCTATCGAAGGGAGAAAACCTTTCCCTGGAGGAAAAAAACCGTCTTGAAGACTGGATCAGAAGCTGTTCGCCAACAGCGGAAATCGTGACAAAACCCTATACCAGTCAGCCAGATGACTGGTGGAAGGGTCTATGGAACAGGGCATTGGATGGTACCGTCCTGAAAGATAAAAATGATGACGTGCCAGATCCGGATCTTTTTATCGCGAATCTGACACAAACGCAGATGGATTCGGTATCGGAAATGGTCATTTTTCTGGAAGCGGTGCTTCGCGGCAGATTTGGCAATATTGTTCGCGCCAAGGGAACGGCAAGAACAGGGGACTTTCATTTGCGTTTTGATGTGAGTGGCGGCCAGTATGGCCTGACAGGAACGGAAAATACGGAATCCAAGGCGGTCTTTATTGGCAGGGATTTGAATGTTTTTGCCCTGTCCAAGGCATTAAAGGCCAAAGTACTGCCCAATGCCAGTTAAAGCAGGGTGTTTTTCCATGCAATCCGGATTTGAATGCAATCGATAAAGCGGGTTTTCTGTTAACAAGGTGGGAAATATGGCGAACAATAATATTGGGAGCAGGATTATGAAAAGATTAAGCGGGAAAGCGCGGGACGTTTACAAGTCGAAAGAGGGGCAGTCACGGCTGACAAACGCCATTCTACACTCCCAAAACCCGTAAGAACAAAAACCCGCTAAAACAGAACGTTTTATACGGGTTAAATCTATATCCGGGAAGTAATCTGGTGGCCCGGGGCGGAATCGAACCACCGACACAAGGATTTTCAGTCCTCTGCTCTACCAACTGAGCTACCGGGCCAGTCTTTGCCATTATAACAAAGTCATTGTGGTGGTGATAGGTGGACTTGAACCACCGACCCCAGCATTATCAGTCGTGTGCTCTAACCAGCTGAGCTATATCACCAAAGCTTGATATTTTGCTTCTTTTAGCTTTTTCTGTCAAGACAGGATGGCCATCAAAAGCAAATTATTTCCATCAAATATAAGAATTTGCTTTTAAAAGGGCAAGAATTTGTCCGGGTATATCCGAACTTAGGCAATCTATCGTCATACGATCCGGCATGGATCGTAACCAGGTTAACTGGCGTTTTGCCAGTTGACGGGTTGCAGCGATTCCTTTTTCCCTCAAGGTTTTTTTATCAAACTCCCCATCAAGATATTGCCAGGTCTGACGGTATCCGACACATCGCATGGAAGGCAATCCCAAATGGAGATCCCCCCGATTACGCAGGGACTGAACCTCCCTGATTAAACGGTCGCCTTCAAGCATGTGATCAAACCGTCTGGCAATACGGTCATGCAGCACATGCCGCTGTGAAGGTTCCAATGCCAGACTCAATAAGGGGAAAGGGATCTCCTTTTTTCTGTCTTTTGCATGAAACTGCGAAACCGGGGAGCCTGTCATTTCAATAATTTCCAATGCTCTTTGAATGCGTTGGGAGTCATTGGGCTTGATACGTGAGGCGGTTATGGCATCCAGCCGGGAAAGTTTTTCATGCAGGGCAGGCCATCCGTATAACGCCGCCTCTTCATCAATTCTGGCACGAATGGGAGGATTGGCTCCAGGAAGATTATCGATTCCCGATCGCAATCCATTAAAGTACATCATGGTTCCCCCTACCAGTAGAGGCAGTTTTCCCCGTTGATTGATTTCAAAAACCAGTCGGGTGGCATCTTCTATAAAACGGGAAACGGAATAGGTTTCGGACGGATCAATCAGGTCAATTAGGTGATGGGGGACCAAAAGGCGTTCTTTAGGTGTCGGTTTGGCCGTTCCGATATCCATACCCCGATAAACGAGAGCGGAATCAACGGAAATGATTTCAGAGGGAATGTGACGCGCCACTTCGAGTGCCGCAGCTGTTTTTCCGGAAGCGGTCGGACCCATAATGGCAATGGCACGCGGTTGGTTTTGCATCATCATTCCAGTCCGTTATTTCCCGCGCATGAAAAAGGCATCCAGTGACTGCCAGTCGATTTGTATCCAGGTAGGGCGTCCGTGATTGCATTGATCGGCATTTTCCGTGACTTCCATCTGACGCAGCAGGGCATTCATTTCAGGCAGGCCAAGGGACGTATTGGCCCGTACGGAACGATGACAGGCAATGGTTGCCAGCAACTGATTGCGTTTTTCCGTTGCAATGACAGACACACCGTATTCATGAAGTTCACCGAGCATCTCTTTGACAATAGCCAAAATATCGGCTTTTCCCAGTAGTGCCGGATAACTGCGAATCACAAGTGTTCCCGGCGACAGGGAAGATAGATCAAAGCCCAGTGACATGAAGGTGTCCTTATATTCCAGGGCGGTTCCTGCTTCAATATCATTTGCCTGAAAAGTAATGGGAACCAGAAAGGACTGGATCTGCAGGGTATTGGTGTTTGCCGCGGCTTTTAATTTTTCATAGAGAATCCGCTCGTGGGCGGCATGCATGTCAACGAGAATCAACCCCTTTGTATTTTGAGCTAAAATCCATGTGTCACGAAGTTGGGCCAGAGCATATCCCAAAGGATGTTCCGACGGTATTTCCTGTTCTGGCTGACCAGACAAAGGGGTATTTTCTGAATAACTGTCGTTTGGGACATCGGTTGGGAGATCCCCACCCTTGAAAGCGGATGAAACAAATTGCCCATAAGCGATCCGGTTTTGTCCTGTCCAGTTTTCGTTGGCCTTTTCAGAAAAAGGGGTACCCGAAAAGGATGGGGTATTTGAAGGTAAAGTCCCGGATTCACTTTTTGTTTTTTCGAGTGTTTTTCCAAGTGATTGTGACAGGGCATGAAAAATAAATTGATGGATACTGTGACTGTCCCGAAAACGGACCTCGATTTTTGATGGATGAACATTGACATCCACTGCAGATGGCGCGATTTCGAGAAAGAGGACATAAACCGGAAAACGGTTTCCATATAAAACATCCTCATAGGCAGCCCGTATGGCATGGGTAATCAGTCTGTCCCTGACAAAGCGGCCATTGACATAAAAGTATTGGGCATCCGGACGGTTTCCGGCAAGATGCGGCTTTCCGATAAAACCATAAAGATGAATGCTTTTTTCTCCTTCACCGGCAATCAAGTCAATAGCAATGCGATTGTCGGCAAATTCTTTTCCGAGAATACCCATCGAACGTTTTTCCAGTGTTGTGCCAGGCAGCTTCACCGCCGGTTTGTCATTATGGGAATAACTGAAAGCAATATCCGGTCTGGCCAGGGCAATACGTTCTATGACAGAAACACAATGACCGTATTCGGTCTGTTCCGTCTTTAAAAACTTTCTGCGGGCAGGGGTCCTGATATACAACTGTCGAACGTCAACCGTTGTTCCTTCTGTACCGGAAGCCGGAGAAGGTTTAAAGTCGGATGCATTACTGATTTTCCATGCATGGGCCGCATTGGGTGTTTTTGAGGAAATTTCCATTTCCGAAACGGCGGCAATGGAAGCCAGAGCCTCTCCGCGAAATCCCAAGGTGGTCACATTTTCCAGATCATGCAGCGAACGGATTTTTGAGGTGGCATGCCGCATCAACGCCAGCCCCAACTGTTCTGAAGAGATTCCCTGGCCATTATCCGTGACACAGATTCTTTTTATGCCACCATTTTCAAGCCGAATATCAATCCGTGTTGCTTTTGCATCAATGGCATTTTCAAGCAGCTCCTTGACAACGGCAGCAGGGCGTTCAATGACTTCCCCTGCCGCAATCTGGGAGATCAGCTGATCGGGTAGTATATGAATGTGTGGCATAACGGTGCCTAAAACGGATGATGTATCTTGGTCATGACGAAATTATAATGCGATTGGCATGAAATCCTTCAAAAGAATAACCAGAGCGGAAAAATATAATCATTTTCAATTTCTTGTTGCGGAAAAACTGGATAAAATATCCCTTTTACCGCTTTATCCTGTATATTTTACTTCGTACATGGGAACAGATCAGTTTTAAAATATTTATGGATTTTATGCAGTTCCTTGACATGATCATTCATGTCGACAAGACACTTGGGCTGGTTATCAGCCAATATGGAACATTGGTCTACGTTGTTCTGTTTGGTATCGTTTTCTGTGAGACGGGACTGGTTGTCACCCCTTTTTTACCGGGGGATTCCCTCCTTTTCATTTCCGGTGCCTTCTGTGCAACCGGAGCCATGGATATCAGTTTGCTGATCATTTTACTGATCATTGCCGCCATTACCGGAAATACACTCAATTACTGGATAGGCAGAAAAATCGGGCAGAAGGTATTTACCCGGGACTATGCCTGGATTGATAAAGGTGCCCTGGAAAAAACACAAATGTTTTTTAACAGGCATGGCGGAAAAACCATTACCATTTCCCGTTTTGTTCCCATTGTCCGTACCTTTGCGCCTTTTGTTGCCGGTGTGTCCGAGATGCCTTTTTCACGCTTTCAGTTTTACAACATTACCGGTGGAATAGGCTGGGTTATCAGTCTGGTTGTGGCCGGCTATTTTTTTGGCAATATTCCCATTATCCGGGATCACCTCAATACGATCGTATTATTGGGGATTAGTGCTGCCATTATTCCCGTTATTGTTGGCGGCGTTTGGCGGTTTTATAAAAAGATCACTCAATCCAAATAGCTCTTTCATGGATTTGCTCATGCGTTTTCATACCTGTTTTTTTATTATTTTGCTCTTGATGACCGGCCTGTCCGGATGCAAGAAGAAACCCCAGGAATTGCCGCTGGCAGGTGCGCCAACCGGACAGCCTGAACTGACAGCCCGTATTAAGGAAGGGAACATGTTTTTGCGTGGAATAGATGATGAACGCCTAAACAGTCTCAAGTTGCCCAATCCTTACAGTGATTATGTGTATGTCATCAAACCGGGGCATCACAAATTTATGGGGATGAATATTCAGACAGGACACTTTCTGATGCCTTCGGATTTGCGCTGCTACAGTTTCGAAGCGGAAGTCCTGCCCGGTACGGATTACATCCTGCAGGAGGACAAGGAAAAGGAAATCGCCATATTAAAACGTATGGATACCGGTGCCATCGTTGCAACGGGAGAAAAATACGAGCAAAAGGATGCCTATGTGGGTCCTTGCAATTGGGGAAAATGAAGATCCGAATTGACAGGGCTACCCTGAAGGATGTCCATGACATTGCGGTCATGATGGGCGAATACCGATCGGAAATGACGGCACTGGCAGGCTGCCATGATTTTGAATTCCGGATAAATGAGGAAAAAAGGAGACTTAAGGACTTTCTGGATAATCCGGATTATGCGGTCTTTCTTGCCCGTAGTGTCAGAGGACATCCGCTTGGATATTTAACGGTTTTTGAATCCATTCCCTATCCGGACGATACAGACGGGATACTGGAACAATTGTATGTCCGTCCTTTTTACCGGCAACGAAAAATTGCCCGCCGCCTTTTTCAGGAAGTCTGCCAGTTCGCGGGAGAAAAACACTGGAGACGGATTCTTGTGACGCTTCCAGGAACCCTTTCACCTGATCCGGTTAACACTTTCCTTGAAAAACAGGGCTTTGCCAATTCCCGGCAACGCAAACAGTGGTTTTTAATTGAAAAAGCCGCTAAAACGAAAAGGGCATTTTAGCGGCCAGATAGCGGTTGAATGACGGCCAGATCAAAACTATTTGACCCGGATATTTTTGAACTGCCAGGGATCCGTTTCATCAAGATCCTCCTGGAAAGGCCAGTGTCGCCCTTGCAGAGGTGTCCAGTTGCCATATTCTCCGACAACCTCTCCCAGATAGGGAGAAGCAATGTCCAGTATCATGTCATGATCCATGTTGTCCGGCTCGATAATCCCTTCATTGGGGTGACGAAGTGCATAGATGACGCCGGACAGAACACCCGCCGCCACCTGCAGACTGGTGGCATTGTTGTATGGCGCCAGGCGGCGTGCCTGATCAATGGATAAACGGGAACCATACCAGTAAACCCCTTTTTTATTGCCCATCAAAAGCACACCCAGTTCATCCATTCCTTCTTCAATTTCCTCACGAAGCAGCACTTTTGCCGGCTGTTCGTGCCAGTTTTTTCCGGCGAGTTCATGAAGTGAAAGGACGGCATCATCACAGGGATGGTAGGCATAGTGGACTGTCGGACGATATACCACGTTTTCACCTTCTGTAATACTCAGATAATCCGCAATGGAAATGGATTCATTATGGGTAATCAGAAAACCCAGATAGGCGCCTTCCAAAGGAGTCCAGCTTCTGACCCTGACTGCGGCTCCAGGCAGGGAAAGCATGATGGCAGACTGGCATCCTGTTTCATGTGTCAAGGCATCATCAGGCCAGTATTTTTCATGTGTTCCCCAGCCCAGTTCACTGGGCTGCAGTCCTTCACTGATAAAACCATCAATCGACCAGGTATTGAAAAAGGTCTGGCGGGGTTTGAAAACGGTGGTGTTTTGCGTGTCACGTTCTGCAACATGAATCACTTTGATTTCCAGCTGCCGGGCCAATTGGGCCCAGTCTTCCCTTGTTTGCGGCCTGATGAAGATACCATTGTCATGAGCGACATTTTGCAAAGCCTGCTTCAAAAAGGCCGATACCACGCCAGGATTGGCACCAAGACAGATAATGGCTGTTGTCCCTTTTTCCTTTTCACGTCCCAATGCCAGTGCTTTTTCCCTGAGCATGTAGTTTGAACGTTCCGAATGGGAATAGTTTGCCTCGGTATAGCCGCCTTCCCATGGTTCAATGGAGGTATCAATATAAAAAACCTCCTTTTCACGGCAAAGCCGGATCAGATCCAGACTGGAGACATTAACGGAAAGATTCACCATAAAGTCACCTTTTTTCAAATGGGGCGAAATAACGGAACGGTAATTTTCCTGTGTTAACGTGATCTGGTAATGGGTGATGCCGTATTGGGCCGTGATGTTTTCCTCATCGGCATTGGCAGATATCACCTTGATTCGATCGGGTGTGATCGTCAGGTGACGCAAAAATAACGGGATGACACCCTTTGCAATACTACCCAGTCCTATAATGAGCAGATTACCCGTAAAATTCTCGCGTAAATGGTTCAATGTTTTATCCTTGTAAAGCGGGTTAAGAAAATGGCATGACAACTCTTTTAAAAGTGGTTTAATAAACGTCAGGCAAGACAATGTGTTTGCGATATGAAAACACAGACAGTCATTTTATTGTCCATTAAGGCATTTCGCAAATCCTATTAAACATTTTTGTGATATTTTATTTGTAGCAATATGATTTTTTAAGTTTTTTACCAAGATGAATATAGCGATTCTGGATACTGACACAGCAAGAAAAAAAAGCATGGTCAAATGTCTGTCTGTAGCCGGGTTTACCTGCTTTTCCTACCTGAAAAAAGAGCGGTTTTTGGCCGCCCGGAATGGGCATCGGGCAGACATTCTGATTTTGGATATCGGTCTGGCAAAAAAAGGGGGGAAAGCCTTCATAGAGCAATCCAGGGAAAAAGGGATAAAGAAAATTCTGCTTTTGACCCATTCGGAAAAACCCGATATCATTTTTGAACTGTTAACTGCCGGTATTGATGATTTTGTCTGCTTTGCTTTAAGACAGAATGAACTGCTCACACGAATCAGTATCATGGCAAGACAGATTACCCGGAATACGGATCAGCCGTCTTATCTGGTCCATGAAGACTTTGTTTTTGAATGCTATCCAAACAGTCTGAAATACAGGGGCAAAAGTATTGCCCTGACAGCCAGGGAATTCGATTTGGCCTATTTGCTTTTCAGCCACATGGGCATGCCTTTGTCAAGGGCGCATATTGCAAAAGCCATATGGAAAAAGGATCATAATGACATGGCCAGAACGATGGATACCCATATTTCACGTGTCAGAAACAAATTGAATCTGAAACCGCAAAACGGTTATCTGCTCGAGCAGATATACGGCTATGGTTATCAGTTGATCTTTCTTGCAAAAAACTGAATTGAATCCGGCTCCTTCACGTATAATGACTTCTTTTACTTCTGATTAATACCGCTTTATCCTATGAAACCCTCGATGCTTGCCAAACTGGAGCAGTTAGATCTTCATTTACAGGAAATAGATGAATTGTTGATGCAACCTGAAGCAGCATCCAATCAGGAAAACTATCGCCGTTTAATGAGGGAACATGCAGAAATTTCTCCCATTGTTTCCCTGTTCAAGGAATATTGCCAGGCACAATCCGACCGGGCGACCGCAGAGGACATGTTAAAGGATGCGGACATGAAGGAATTTGCGCAGCAGGAAATGGAGGCGGCTCAGATAAAAATGGCGGAAACGGAAGAAAAACTGCAACTGATGCTCCTGCCCAAAGATCCCAATGATGATAAAAACATTTTTCTTGAAATCCGGGCCGGTACAGGTGGTGACGAGTCCGCCATTTTTGCGGGGGATCTGCTGAGAATGTATATCCGTTTTGCCGAACATAATGGCTGGCAGACGGAAATTGTATCGTCCTCGCCATCCGAACTGGGCGGATACCGGGAAGTCATTGTCAAGCTGGTTGGAAAAGGCGTCTACTCCAGGATGAAATTCGAATCGGGCGGACACCGCGTACAGCGTGTGCCTGTCACCGAAACACAGGGGCGCATCCATACTTCCGCCTGTACGGTTGCCGTTATGCCTGAAGCGGATGATATCGCTGAAATCCAGATCAATCCTTCCGAATTGCGAATCGATACATTCAGGGCTTCAGGAGCTGGCGGGCAGCATATCAACAAAACGGATTCCGCCGTCAGGATTACCCATCTTCCTACCGGAATTGTTGTTGAATGCCAGGATGATCGCAGCCAGCACAAGAATCGTGCCCAGGCCATGTCCGTTCTGGCCGCCCGTATTCGGGATGTTCAACTGCGCGAACAGCATGCAAAGGAAGCGGCAACACGAAAAAGCCTGGTTGGTTCAGGAGACAGGAGCGAACGCATCCGGACCTATAATTACCCGCAGGGCAGGGTAACCGATCACAGAATCAATTTAACCCTGCATAAACTGGAATCCATCATGGATGGTGATCTGGAAGAGCTGTCAAATGCCCTGGCAACGGAACATAAGGCGGAACTTTTGGCGGAAATGGGAGAAAACATGTAAAACCCATGCGATACTTTCGCTGGTGGATATTTTTCCATGGAAAAACCGGGATTAAAACAGAATATGATGCGTGTCCGAAAGCTGTTGGGGTTGATCTTGCTGTTATGCTGCGGCTTCATGCTGTTTGCCTTTTATCTGCAGCATTACCGCCATGTTTTACCCTGTCCGCTTTGTGTTTTACAGCGTTATGCTTTTGTGGCCATTATTCTTTTCTGTCTGATTGGCAGAATCACGCCTTTTGTCCGGCTTTCTTCCCTCTTGGCGCTTGTCTCTTCTGCCGGAGGGGCTTTTGCCGCATCTTCCCAAATATGGGCAGTCAGAAAAAACACTTTTGTTTGCGCAAAGGATTCCATGGAAATCCTCTTAAACGGTCTTTTTCCGGCAAAGTGGTTTCCATCCGTATTTAAGGCACAGGGAGCCTGCGGGAAAGTGGGGCCAGGTATCTGGGGATTATCCCTTCCGGAGTGGTCGTTGATCTGGTTTATGCTTTTTTCCCTTGTTTTTTTTATTATCGTTTTGCGCTACCGCAATTAAAAACGGATATCCATGGCTTTTTCAGATACCCAGACAAAAATAGCGTCTTTTGCCGATATTAAGGCAGACATGACGATCGGCTGTTTTTTCAGCCAGTCCCTGTTGGATCCCGTTGATTTGAGAATGCTGCTTTGCCATGCCTTAAAGCTCACCCATGCCCAATTGATAGTCCGTTCAAAGGAGCGCGTAAGTCAAAAGGATCTGGCAAAAATACTGAAACTGCTAAAGCGCAGAATGAATGGGGAACCGATTGCCTATATTGTCGGGGAAAAAGAGTTTTACGGACTGCCTTTTCGGGTTACCCCGGATGTTCTGATTCCGCGTCCCGAGACGGAACTGCTGGTTGAACTGGCCCTTTGCCATCTTCCGGAAAATGGCCGTTTTCTGGATCTGGGAACCGGATCCGGCATTATTGCCGTTTCCGTCAAGCATGAAAGAAAGGACGTATCGGTAACAGCCACCGATATTTCCGCTTCGGCCCTGGAAGTAGCCAAATCCAATGCAAAGCGTCACCTTGAAAAACAGGACAACATTTCCTTTTATCAGGGAGACTGGTTTTCGGCTTTGCCGGATCCGGCTCAATTTGACGTAATTGCTGCCAATCCGCCCTATATTGAAAAGGGAAACCGCCATCTTTTACAGGGTGATTTGCGGTTTGAACCGATACAGGCACTAACCGATTTTGACGACGGGCTGTCCGCTTTCCGTGACATTGTTTTAAAGGCGCCAAGATGGCTGAAAAATGGCGGGCGGTTATTCATGGAACATGGTTACAACCAGGCGGACCAGGTCAGGAATTTACTGAAGGCAGCGGGTTTTTCTTTCATAAGAAGCTGGCGGGATCTTGCCGGAATTGAACGGGCAAGCGGTGGCGTTTTTATGAAATAGTATCGAAATTCACGTGATAAAAGGTACAATCGCACACATGAAAAATATTGTTATTCTTATTTCCGGTCGTGGCAGCAATATGGAAGCCATCATCAATGCGCTTTACAGGGAATCCTGGCCGGCACAGATTGCCGCCGTTATCAGTAATACCCCAAAGGCCAAGGGACTGGAAACGGCCCAAAAAGCAGGGATTCAGACACAGGTCGTCTCACAGAAGGATTTTCCGACACGACAGTCCTACGATGAGGTGCTGCGCGAGACGATTGACCAGTACAAACCGGATCTGGTGGTTCTGGCCGGATTCATGCGTATCTTAACGGAAGCCTTTGTCAGGCATTATGAAGGCAAAATGATCAACATCCATCCTTCCTTACTGCCCAGTTTCAAAGGGTTGCACACCCACCAGCGTGCCATAGATGAGGGGGTTCGCATACATGGCGCAACCGTTCACTTCGTTTCTCCGGAACTCGATGCCGGACCGATTATTGCGCAGGCGGTGGTGCCTGTTTTGCCTGATGATACCGAAGACGTTCTGGCACAAAGGGTGCTTGAACAGGAACACCGGCTCTATCCTGGCGTCGTACGCT
>CAZAIY010000012.1:0-11420 GCA_964485295.1 uncultured Oxalobacter sp.
AATCATGGGTCATTTCAAACGCTTCCGGCAGCGAATGCAAAAAAGTGGTGGAAAGCATAAAGCCGACAGACAGACTGACCATGTGTTCCACAGCCTTGGTCGGGCTGAGAAATGACAGGATGGCGGCTATGGTTATACTGACTGCACCCGATATGAAAACAGCGAGTAAAATCCAGATGAGTGTGGTGTTAATGTTGGACCTCTATGATGGTTGATCGGACAAATCCCGCTTCGTATTACAGATTGTAGTCTGTCTGGGAAGAAAGGGCTTTTCTTCGTTTTTCAGCTGCTTTTATCCGGGTAATGGATTTGGGCATCAGATTAAGACGTGCCTTGCTGTTGGGATGAAGTGCGGAGTAAGTCGCCGGGTTTGACCTGGGATGGGTCTGATAAAGTCGTGTCCAGAAACCCACAGCCGAATCAATCTCATATCCGGCACGTAATGCCATTGCCAGTCCCAGTGTATCGGAATCAATATCAAATTGCCGTGTCATGGGTTTGGTGGATTGATTGGTCGGCACGTTTTTGGGATTGACCGGTATGAGACTGTCAATGATTTTTTTATTGGCTTCCTTGATTTGCAGGGTCTGGGCATGATTGAGGACATTATGGGCCATTTCCTTGCCAATCACATAAGCCAGTTCATGGTCATTTTGGGCAAACGTCATCATGCCGCGGGTAATCAGAATGCGTTTTCCATCCGAATAGGCATTGACGGTATCGCTGTGTCCGAGTTCCACTCGAAAACCACAGGCTTTTGTCAGAGGGATGTTTAAAACATATGGATAACCGTGTCGTTCAATGGTCAGGTTGACCGCCGTTTTTTCAGCAACGATAGGCGATAGCATTTTGACCGTTTCGTTTTCCGCATTGGCGCCTTGCGGCAGCGCTTTTCCATTGACGGCAATGAGAATATCTCCCGGCATGAGGCCGGCTTTTTTGGCACCGCTTCCGTCAATGACATTGGTTACCTGAAGTCTCTCACCCAAACCAAAGGAAGTTGTTGCCGTGGATATCATGACCGGGGAATAGGAATATTTGTTGGCCGCGGAAAACCCCAAAAGATACCGAACCTGTTTGCGGCAAAGATTGGCATTGTTGATTTGCAGCGTGCCGGCAATTTTGTCGAGCCGGTTTTGCATGTCGATGATATAACGCAGTTTGTCGTATTTTGTCAGTCCACTGAAATTTTCAGGATAGGCTGTTCCCTGATGTCCCGCACACGCTGTCAGTAGGGAAATAACAAAACATGCAATGAGATACCGGCTTTTTTTTAAAAAAGCCAATGGATTTATGGAAGAAAAAATAACATGCATCATATCAAACCATTTTATTGGGACCCGGTACTGCCAAAGCCCTTGTCTTTTCTTTGACTTTCTCCAAATTCATCAACCATATTGAAACCGACCTGGACAACAGGAATAATGACAAGCTGTGCCAGACGCTCCATGGGACTTAAGGTATAGGTGTCTTTTCCCCGATTCCATGCCGATACCATCAGTTGTCCCTGGTAATCGGAATCAATCAGCCCGACAAGATTGCCCAGTACCATGCCGTGTTTATGTCCCATACCGCTTCGCGGCAGGATAACGGCGGCATAATTCGGGTCGGCAATATGAATGGCCATGCCGGTCGGGATGAGATGGGTGTCTCCCGGCTGAAATACGAGCGCCTCATCAATACAGGCCCTCAGATCAATTCCGGCACTTCCTGGTGTGGCGTAGGATGGCAGATAGGTCCTGATACGGGGATCCAGAATTTTAAGGTCAATATTTTTCATGTCACATTACAGTCAGATACGTTTGGCAATTTCCGTAATCAATTGCTGTGCCAGTATTTGTTTGTCACCGCGTGGAATATGAGTATGACCGTTTTCATCAAAAAGGATCAGTTCGTTTTCATCCATACCAAAAGTTTCATGTCCAATATTGCCAACAAGCAGAGGAACCCCTTTTCTTTGGCGTTTTTCCTGCCCGTTCTGAATCAGTTTTTCCGATTCCGCAGCGAAACCGACACAATAAGGGGCGTTTTTCAGCTTCGCAACGGACGCTAAAATATCAGGATTTTCCTCAAATTCCAATGTAGGAAGGGCGTTTTTTTCCTTTTTTATTTTCTGATCGCTTTTATTGGCTACCCGCCAGTCGGCAACAGCTGCCACGGCAATAAAAATGTCCTGCCGGTCAATGAGCGCCATAACCTTCTCATGCATTTGTACTGCTGTCATGACATCATGACGTGTGACACCATAAGGGACGGTAAGGGCGGTGGGACCGGAAACCAGCGTCACTTCGGCGCCTGCCTGTTTTGCCGCCCGGGCAACAGCATAGCCCATTTTGCCGGAAGAACGATTGGTGATTCCCCTGACGGGGTCAATGGGTTCAAAAGTGGGACCTGCCGTAATCAGAACCCGTTTTCCTGCCAGGGTTTTGGGTTCAAATGCCGATAGGACTTCTTCGCATAATTCATGGGGCTCCAGCATTCTGCCTTCACCGACATCTCCACATGCCTGAAAACCGGATGCCGGCCCCAAAATGCCGATATGATCCGCCTTTAACCGGGCAATATTGCGTTGCGTTGCCGGATTTTTCCACATCTCCACATTCATGGCAGGCGCTACCATAAAGGGAATATGGGGCTGACGTGCCAGACAGACGGAAGAAAGCAGATCATCGGCAATGCCATTGGCCAGTTTGGCGATCATGTTGGCAGTACATGGTGCAATCACAATGGCATCTGTGCCTCTTGTCAGATCAATGTGGGGAATTCTGTATTCGGGTGAAGACTGCCATTGATCGGTATGCACAGCATGACCGGTTAAGGATTGCATGGTCAAAGGCGTGATAAACTGCGTTGCCGCTTCTGTCATGACCACCTGTACTGAAGCACCCTGGCGGATGAGGAGCCTTGCCAATTCGGCTGATTTGTAACAGGCAATACCACCGGTTAATCCGAGAACGATTTTTTTGCCGGAAAGGGGCAGGGTACCTTCAGATAGAGGGGAAGATACGGATAATGTCATAGATTATTTGCTCCTGTTTACACGTCTGAATTCATCCAGTATGAATAAAATGGCGCCGATTGTAATGGCGCTGTCTGCAATATTGAAAGCCGGCCAGTGCCATCTTCCAATGTAAAAATCAATAAAATCGGTAACCTGTCCGTAAAATATCCGGTCAATCAGATTGCCAAAGGCACCCCCTAAAATCAGCGAAAAAGCCCAGCAGAATAATTTCTGGTGGGCATTACGCCGTATGAAATAAAGAATAAACAGGATGGCAAGGATGCTAATGGCCGTAAAAAAATAACGCTGCCATCCTGATGCGGATGCCAGAAAACTGAAAGCGGCACCCCTGTTATAGACCAGTATCAGATTCAGAAAAGAAGTCAGTTTGATCACCTGGCCCATATATAAGGATTTGATCACCCACAGTTTGGTCAGCTGATCGGCCACGACAACAAGCGCCGCAATGATTAACCACGGCAAAATCCGCGGTTTGTTTCTGAATGTATAGCTCGTTGAACCCATATTTTTCTTTTTTTACCTGTTGATTTGGGAGCTTGGCTGAAATGACCTTTCCTGTTGATTTCTGTCAGGCAAATTGCCTGTCTTCTCCTTTTCCATAAAGATTGGACAGGCAGCGTGAGCATAAATGCGGATATTTCGAATCGGATCCGACATCGGATCGATAGTGCCAGCAGCGGTCGCATTTTTCATATGAGGAAGGTTTTACGGTAATACTTTCTTCTTCGGGAGAGGCAACCTCGATGACATCCGCTTTTGAAGTAATAAAGATAAATTTCAGATCCTCCTTTAAACTTCTTAAAAGGGCCAGTTTGTCGCCACAGGCGCGGATTTCGATTTCTGCCTGTAATGACGAACCAATGGCGCCTGACATCCGCACTTCCTCGAGTTCTTTGGTGATTTCAGAGCGGATTTGTTTCAGTTTGCCGAATTTTTCAAGTAAAGCGTCGCCATCCTTAATTGTTGGCAATGTATAGGCAATCTGGGTAAAGACGGTTTCATCACTTGCCGCAAATTCCTCAGGGCTGGCAAAGATGGACCAGGCTTCTTCCATGGTAAAGGAAAGAATCGGCGCAATCAGTCTTAAAATGGCATGGGTAATGTGCCATAAGGCCGTTTGTGCGGAACGTCTTGCAATTGAGGTCTCGCCGGAGGTGTACAACCTGTCTTTTAAAATATCCAGATAAAGGCTGCCCAGTTCTTCGGAGCAGTAGGTCTGGAATTTGGATACGACAGGATGAAATTCAAACTCTTCGTAATGGGCCATGATTTCTTTTTGCAGGGCATCCATTGCCGCAATGGCGTAACGGTCGATTTCAAAAAGTTCATCAATGGGAACCGCATCTTTTTGCGGGTCAAAGTCCGATGTGTTGGCAAGCAAAAAGCGTAACGTATTTCGAATGCGGCGATAGGCTTCGGTTACCCGTTTTAAAATTTCGTCGGAAATGGACAGCTCCCCTGAATAATCAGTGGAAGCCACCCACAGTCTTAATATGTCGGCTCCCAAGGTTTCAAATATTTTTTGGGGAGCAATGACATTACCCATGGATTTGGACATTTTTTTACCGGCGCCGTCAACAACAAAACCATGGGTCAAAAGCATTTTGTAAGGTGCCTGTCCATCCAGCATGGAGGCAGTCAGCAGGGAGGAATGAAACCATCCGCGATGCTGATCGGATCCTTCCAGATAAAGGTCGGCAGGAAATCCCAGCTGACTGGCGTGGGTGCCCCGCATGACAGTCTTGTGGGTAATACCGGAATCAAACCAGACATCGAGTGTGTCATGGTTTTTTTCATAAAAAGGCGCGTCTTCTCCCAGCAGTTCTTCCGGTGTTATTTTCTGCCACGCTTCAATGCCTTCCTTTTCAATCCGTCTGGCAATTTCCTCGAGCAACTCCAGTGTTCGCGGATGGAGTTCGCCTGTTTCCCTATGCAGGAAAAAGGCCATTGGCACACCCCACTGACGTTGTCTTGAAAGGGTCCAGTCCGGACGGTTTTCAATCATGTTATGTAAACGGTTTTTTCCCCAGGCCGGATAAAATGTGGTTTTTTCCACGCCCTGAAGTGCCGTATCCCGTAAGGACGGGGAGCCGTCTTTGGGTAGGCCGTCCATTGTGGCAAACCATTGGGAGGTCGCACGATAGACGATAGGGGTTTTATGACGCCAGCAATGCATATAACTGTGCGTCATCATGTCGATATGAAAAAGTGTGCCGGCTTCACGAAGCGTATCACAGATCGTACGGGAGGCTTCCCAGATCGTCATCCCGCCAAAAAGCGGCAAAGTGGAAGCATAACGGCCATTTCCCATAACCGGATTTAACACTTCGTCATCCTTCATGCCGTGCGATTTGCAGGAGATAAAGTCATCCACACCATAAGCCGGAGCAGAGTGCACAACGCCGGTACCGGTATCCAAAGTGACGTATTCTTCCGTATAAACAGGAGAAAAACGACGGTAGCCTTCGTGTACATGGTACAAAGGATGCCTAAACCGGATCATTTCCAGCTGGCTTCCTTTGACGGTAGACAGGATTTTCCATTCGGTTGCCCCAAAAAGATGCTCAAGCCATGTTTTTGACGGGTCACTTCCCAAAGCGAGTTTCGCTCTTTCTGCTGCCAGAATGAAAAGATTTTTTTCCGTTTCAACCAGGGCATAATCAAAATCAGGGTGAATGTTTAATGCCTGATTGGCAGGAATGGTCCATGGCGTTGTCGTCCAGATGACGATGTAACCTTTTTTATCCGGCAAACTGGTCAAACCGAATGTTTTGGCAATTTTGTCTGTTTCCTCAAACTCGAAACCGACATAGACTTCGGGATCGCGTTTGTCCTGGTATTCGACTTCCGCTTCTGCCAGAGCCGATCCGCAGTCAAAACACCAGTTAACCGGCTTTAATCCGCGATAAACATACCCTTTTTCAAGCAGTTTTCCCAAAACGCGCAGTTCATTTGCCTCATTACTCGATTGTATGGTCAGGTAGGGATTGTCCCATTCGCCCAGAACACCCAGTCGAATAAAATCCTTTTTCTGGCGTTCCACCTGTTCTTTTGCATAGGCTCTTGCTTTGGACTGAACCTCTTCGGTCGGCAAGTTTTTTCCGTATTTTTTTTCAATTTGAATTTCAATGGGCATGCCATGGCAATCCCAGCCGGGAACATAAGGCGCATCAAATCCGGCAAGACCGCGTGTTTTGATCACAATATCCTTGAGAATTTTATTGACGGCATGGCCAATATGAATATCGCCATTCGCGTAGGGAGGGCCATCATGCAAAATGAATTTGGGCCGTCCTTTTGCCGCTTTGCGAATGCGATCGTAAATTTGCTTTTCCTGCCACTGTTTGACCCAGACAGGTTCCCTTCTGGCGAGATCTCCCCGCATCGGAAATGGAGTATCCGGCATATTGACCGTATAGTCTTTTTGTGGTTTGCCTTCTTTTGATTTTTTATTGCCTTTTTGGCCGTCTGATTGCTTATTGGACATGGTGTTTCGGTTATTTTCAAATAATGGGTGTATTTTACAACTCCCTGCCGGATATCAGGTCAATTTGACAGTTTTGTTCCAGCAAAGAGGCATTTTCAGAATTATTAAAAAAGATGCGCGCAGTTTCAACATCTTCACTGATTGCGTTCATCAAAGCCTTGAGATTGGCAAATTTCCGGTTGTCTCTTAATTTTTTTAGAAATGCAACATGGATGAGGGCACCATAACAGTTTCGGGAATAATCCAGTATATGTGTTTCAAGGACGATACGCGGGGTTTCATCCACTGTAGGTCGGGTTCCGATGACAGAGACTGCCGGCAGGGGTTTGGGTGCCAGGCCATGGACCAGGGTAATGTAAACCCCGGACAAAATGGGATTGAAATGGCGCATCGGCAGATTGGCTGTTGGAAATCCCAGGTCATGCCCGCGTTTGTCTCCATGAAAAACATGACCGGAAATGTGATAGGGAGAGCCCAGCAGTTTTTTGACTTCAATAAAATCATTGTTTTTCAAGGCTTTTCTTACAGCAGAAGAGGAAATCCGGTTTCCATTGTCAACGACGGCAGGGATAACATGGACATCAAAGCCATACTGTTTTCCGGCCAAAACCAGGTCATCGGTTGTTCCGCTCCGATGGGATCCAAAACGAAATTCTTCTCCCACAACAAGAGATTTAATGTTCAAACCCTTGACCAGTACACGTTCAATAAAGGATAACGGTGTTAAATTGGCTATCCGGTCATTAAAACGCAAAAGAAAAACCCGATCCATCCGGGCGTTATGAAAGGACTGCAGTTTGTTTCGTAACGATGTAATGGTTGTCGGAGCCTTGTCAGGCTGCCCGGCTTTTATCGCAAAATACTGTCTGGGGTGAGGCGAAAAAGTCAGTACAGCTGAGGCCATATGAAGATGTTTGGCCGTTTTTCCTGCCCGTTCGAGTAACGCCATGTGCCCACGGTGCACGCCATCGAAATTGCCGATGGCCAGTACACAGGGTGTCGTTTTGGCATCAGATGGAAAATTGCGGAAAATCTTCATTAACCTGTTTTTGAAAACAATTTTTGAAAACTTAAAATTATAATGCTTTCAGCATGATTTCTCCCAAAAACCGGCAAATGCTTTTCGGGTTTGACCGGAAAAAAGCGGGGACACAGAAAAGAGGGTAATTGAAAGAAGGATCAAAATGCGAAAAGGAAACCCAAGCGGGCTGGCTGTTTTGCTGTTGCTGTTTTTGTTTCAGACATTGGCTATAGCCGCCAATCCGGATAAAGTGATTCATACGGTATTTGAGGCTTCAGATGATGGTTTTGATATGGTCAAAACCCAGAATTATTATTCCGGCTGGGTTGCCAGCGCCATTTTCGAGACGCTTTTGACCTATGATTATTTGGCCCGTCCGGCAAAACTCGTCCCCAATACGATTGAGTCCATGCCCGAAACAAGTCCGGATGGCAAAACGCTGACTTTTAAAATCAGAAAAAACATTCTTTTTGCGCCTGATCCGGCTTTTGGTGGCAAACCCCGCGAATTGACCGCAAGGGATTATGTCTATTCCATTAAAAGACTTGTTGACCCCCAAAATCGTTCGCCTTCAGCCAATTTTGTTAGTGGCAAAATTGTCGGTTTGGATGAGGCTGTTGCCAAAGCGAAAAAAACCGGCCGCTTTGATTATGATGCCCCTATTGAAGGGCTTTATGCCCCTGATCGTTATACCCTACGCATTCAGTTGAAAAGACCGGATAACAATTTTCTGTATGTTTTGGCCTATGGCGCTTTGGCCGCTGTTGCCAAAGAAGTCATTGATTTTTATGGAACAAAAAGCCGGATTCATCCTGTGGGAACGGGACCCTATATGCTTGATCAGTATGTTCCCCGCAGCAAGATGGTGCTGGTTGCCAATCCCCATTACCGGGGGTTTACCTGGGATTTTGAACCATCGGAAGATCCGGAAGACAGAAAAATCATTTCTGAGATGAAAGGCAAGACCATGCCGCAGATTGGACGGGTCGAAATTGCCATCATTGAAGAGGAGCAGTCCCGATGGCTGACTTTCCAGGAAGGAAAAATCGCTTTTGACAAATTGCCTCAAATTGCAGCACCCCTTGTTCTGGATGGCGATCAGCTGAAAAAGGAATATGCCGACCAGAACCTAAGACTTTATCGTGTCATTGAACCGGAAGTCACTTTTACCACTTTTAATTTCAGGGATCCTGTTATTGGCGGATTTTCCCATGAAAAAATCGCATTAAGGCGGGCCATTGCCATGGCATACAATGTCGACGAGGAAATTGCCCTGCTTCGAAACGGGCAGGCCATTAAAGCGGAGATGATGGTGCCGGTCGGGGTTGTCGGTCATGATCCGGCCTATCGGAGCAGTATCGGGTATGATCCCCGGCTGGCCTCGCTTTTACTGGATCATTTCGGCTATAAACGTCAGGCGAATGGCTATCGCAGTATGCCGGACGGCTCGCCGCTTCTTTTGAAAATTCGGACAGAGGCAGGTGCCAGTTCCAAAATTGTCTCGGAAATATGGAAACGGGGACTGGATCTGATTGGCGTGAAGGCGGTTTTTGAAGTCAGCAATTTTGCGGATAATGTCAAGGCGGCCACGCAATGTCAGCTGATGATGTGGGGAAGTGCCTGGCATGCCGATTATCCGGAAGGGGAGAACTTTCTTCAGCTTTTATATGGGCCGAATTCCGGGCAGGGCAATCATGGCTGTTATCAATCCCCGGCATATGATGCGCTCTACCAAAAAGCGATGATTCTGCCACAGGGAAAAGAACGGCATGCCCTGTATGCTGCAATGAACCGGCAAATGGAAGCCGATACGGCCTGGTCGCTGCATGTCTCCCGTGTGAGAACCTGGCTGGTTCGTCCCTGGGTAAAAGGATTTAAAAAGCATCCCATCATGCAATCGGACTGGCAGTATCTGGATGTGGATACGCCGTAAGACGGAAAAGGAAGGCGTGTTTGTCTACCGGGAATATTTCAGCAAATGCTCAGTCGTGTCTTCAGCCGACATCGGTCGGGCATGCAAATAACCCTGGATGATATGGCAGTCATTTTCACGCAGATAATCAAGCTGTTTTTCCGTTTCAACGCCTTCCACAATAATTTTCATGCCGATGGAGCGGGCAATTGAAGTGATTGCCTGGATCACAACTTCCGCTTTTGGATCACCAATTCTGCGAACAAAGAAACGATCCACCTTCAGTACATCGATATGGTATTCAATCAGTCTTTGCAGTGAGGAGTATTCCACACCGAAATCATCAATGTAAATAATCGCACCCATGGACTGCATCTGATGCAGATTTTCACGAACCTGATCCCGGTCTGCCAAAAGGGCGCGTTCGGTAATTTCCAGAGCCAGTTTATCAGCAGATAAACCTGTGCGATCGAGGATTTCCCTGAAACTGTCGACAAAATCCGGAGTAGAAATTTTTTCCGGCGAAATATTGACGGAAATTCTTCCAAACTCAATGCCTTTTTCATCCCATTCTTTTGCCTGTTGACAGGCTTTCTCAAGAATCTGAGCGTCAATTTTATCCAGAATGCCGGAGGAAGCGGCAACATCAATAAATTCGGCCGGGGTTGTCAGACCCAGTTCAGGATGATCCCATCGAAGCAGAATTTCCATGCTGACAACGCGTTTTTCCATAAAATCGAATATGGGCTGAAAGAATGGCACAAACTGTTTCTGTTCAAGTCCGGCTCTTAATTCCGCTTCAAGCTGTTTTTTCGCCTGAACTTTGTTTTGCATGTAATCTTCAAAGAAGCGGTAATGGGTGCCCCCTTCCGTTTTTGCCTGGTACATGGCCATGTCACTTTGTGACAGAATCTGTTCGATATCCGTATTATCACCATCAAAAGTGGTAATACCAATACTGGTATGGACATTCAGTTCATATCCGTTCAGTATGGCGGGTGCTTTGAACTGATCGAGAATTTTTTCAGCAAGTATGACGGCATCCTCCGGTGCAGCCAGATCCGTAATGATAACGGCAAACTCATCGCCTCCCAGACGGGCAACCGTATCGGTTTTCCGTATGCTTTCCTTTAGGGTTTGGGCAACATGAATAAGTAAAGCGTCTCCTGTGGCATGTCCCAGGGTATCATTGATCTGCTTGAAGCGATCCAGATCAAAAAAGAGCAGACCGCCCGGTTTACCGGAACGTCTTGCCTGATAGATGGCCTGTTCCAGGCGTTCCTGGAAAAGATACCGGTTGGCAATTCCGGTTAATGGATCGTGACCGGCAAGATACTGCGCTTTTTCTTCAGCGACTTTGCGTATTTCAATTTCACCGCGCAGCTGATCGTTGATGTCGGACAGTTCCTTTGTCCGTTCCTCAACAATCACTTCAAGATCATCCTTGATTTTCTGGAGTTCCATTTCCTTTTGGGTCCGGGAATAAATCTCGTCTTCGAGATGAAGGATTTTTTCATCCAGTGTATCGGCCATTTCATTAAAGGAGGAAGCCAGATTCGTCAGTTCATCTTTTCCCTGGATATCAAAGCGGAATTTATAGTTGCCACTTTGAAATTCATAACATCCGTTATTGAGCCAGTTGACACGCCTGACGAGATAAATCCCCATCCAGATGGCGATCAGAATGACAATTCCAATCATAATGAGTGTCAAAACGGATAATTTCAGTAATGAACCTGTCGTGTCATCATTGATGGTTTTTTCAATCAGGGCAACTTCATCGGACATGATCTGCTGTGTCTGGGTCACGATCTGATCAAACTGTTTTTTTGCCGCATCGGATCGGCTATGAAAATGATCCAGATTGACACTGATGACAACATTGCCAAAACCCAGTCTGTTGCCTGTCATTTCAGGGGCATATCTTCCCGAAAAATAGGGAATGGCAGCCGATGCCGTTAATTTCGTTATGCCGTCC
>CAZAIY010000013.1:0-11408 GCA_964485295.1 uncultured Oxalobacter sp.
GGAACAGCAGCGCAAACAGGCTGAAAAACTGGAGCAGGATGAAAAACTTCTTTCGACTTTTGTGTATAACCTGGAACTTAAAATCTAAGAACAAAGAAAAGCGGCCGCAAGGAAAAAAGCCAGAAAACAGCAGCAAAAAGTGGAAGTGGCGGCTGATGCGGAATCCGCAAAAAGCGCCTTTTACAAACAGAAAGGCCGCATGAAACTGCCCGTCAAGGGAACCATTACCGCACAATACGGCTCAAAAAGAGCGGATGGCCCAAGCTGGAAAGGGATATTCATAGAAAGCAAACTGGGTGCGGATATCCGATGTGTTGCCAACGGGGAGGTCGTTTTTGCCGATTGGCTAAGAGGCTTTGGCAATCTGATTATTGTTGATCATGGCGCCCAATACATGACAATATATGCTAATGCGCAAACGTTGCGAAAAAAAGTGGGAGACAATGTAAAAGGCGGCGATATTATAGCCAATGTTGGCAATAGTAGCGATAATACACAAACTGGTTTATATTTTGAAATGCGCCATAAAGGACAGGCATTTAACCCAATGAACTGGGTCGTAATTAGGTGATATATGAGCGGAAAACTTCGCAATTTTTTATTAATCTTACTGGGTATGTTTGCAGGAATTGCCATTTCCACGCAATTTTCTGCCATGGCGCAGAAACAGTCTGCACCGCTTCCTTTGGATGAATTAAGACAGCTGGCAGATGTTTTTGGGTTGATCAAATCCGATTATGTTGAACCGGTTGATGATAAAAAACTTCTTACCGATGCCATTTCAGGCATGGTCGCTTCTTTGGATCCCCATTCGGCCTACCTGGATAAAAAAGCATTAAAGGAATTGAAAGAAGGCACGCAGGGCCGTTTTGGCGGACTGGGAATTGAAGTCGGCACGGAAGACGGTTTTATTAAAGTTATTTCACCTATTGAGGATACCCCTGCCTATCGTGCAGGTATCAAGCCGGGCGATTTGATTACCCGACTCGATGGCGTATCTGTCAAGGATATGACACTGGACGAAGCCGTAAAAACGATGCGGGGAGAACCCAATACAAAAATTGTATTGACCATCGTGCGAAAAAATGAAAGCAAACCGATTACGATGACGATTATCCGCGAGGAAATTCGTGTTCAAAGTGTCAAAGCCAAAATCATTGAACCGGGATACGCCTGGTTAAGGGTTGCCCAGTTTCAGGAACCCACCGTGGACGACCTTGTCAAAAAGATTAATGCATTCTACGAAAAAAATGCGCCTATCAAAGGACTGGTTTTGGATCTGAGAAATGATCCGGGTGGCATTTTACCCGGCGCAGTCGGTGTTGCCTCCATTTTCCTGCCCAAGGATGTGGTCATTGTATCGACCAATGGTCAATTGCCTGAATCCAAGGCCACTTTTTATGCCCGTCCCGAATTTTATTCCGTACGGGAATTAAATGACCCTCTGGCAAAACTGCCTTCACAAATCAAATCCGTTCCAATGGTGGTACTGGTCAATATTGGATCTGCTTCCGCCTCTGAAATTGTGGCCGGTGCTTTGCAGGACCACAAGCGGGCAACCATCCTGGGAATGCAAACCTTTGGGAAAGGGTCGGTTCAGACTGTCCGTCAAATCTCTCCTGAAACGGCAATCAAGTTAACAACGGCACGTTATTACACGCCAAATGGCCGCTCCATCCAGGCAAAAGGCATTGTTCCGGATTTGATTGTCGATGAAACACCGGAAGGCGACGGTATCAACAGTCTGCGTCTACGGGAAGCCGATCTGTCCAAACACCTGTCAAATGATCCTGCCAAGGAAGACGAGGTTTCAAAGAAAGTGGATGAGGAAGAAGAGGAGCGTATTTTAAATCATGCGAAAAAATACAAACCTATCGAGTATGGTACGAAAAACGATTTTCAATTAATGCAGGCGCTTAACCATTTAAAAGGGAAACCCGTTCAGTTATCAAAAGCCAAAACTGAAGAAAAAAAGAATGAGGATGAAAAGGCGGTACCTGATCAGAAAAAATAGTTCCATCCATCATTTTTAGATATGAATGAATATCAGTCAAATCGTTATTCCCGTCATATTTTGCTTGAGGAATTGGGCAAAAAAGGGCAGGAAAAAATTTTAGCTGCGCATGCACTTGTGATCGGAGCCGGAGGATTGGGTTCTCCGGCCTGTTATTATCTGGCTTCAAGTGGTATCGGGAAAATAACACTGGTCGATGACGATACGGTTGATCTGTCCAATCTGCAAAGACAGATTCTGCATACCCATGATCGTATCGGCGAACCAAAAGCGTTATCAGGCAAAAAAACATTAAACGCCATCAATCCTGATGTCAGCGTAATCGCACTTCAAGAACGTCCTGATGAAGCCCGGCTATATGAACTGATGCAAACAGCAACGGTCGTCTTGGACTGTACTGATAACTTTGCAACCCGCCATACCATCAACAAAATCTGTGTTGCTCTTCGGCTGCCTTTAATTTCCGGTGCCGTATTACAGTTTGACGGACAGGTTTCCGTTTATGACATGCGCCAAAACAATGCCCCATGCTACTCCTGTCTTTTTTCTGCCGATGAATCCTATCAGGATCGAAAAGCTTCGCAATACGGTGTATTTGCACCCGTAGTTGGAATTATTGGAACCATCCAGGCAGCAGAAGCATTAAAAGTCATTGCAGGAGCGGGACAATCCTTAGCGGGATCCCTGCTCCTGCTCGATGGGTTAAGGATGGCCTGGACTCGGATACAGCTTGATAAAAACCCGGACTGTCCTGTCTGTGGCAATCATTAAAATAGTGAACTGTCAGGAAGCGCCATATCTGGCACGATAGGCATTTACAGCATCCCGATACTGCGTTAGTGCGGAATCCACACTGTCTTTGGCAAGATAATCCATCAAATCATCCAGATTCGCTATGGAAATGACAGGCATGTCATATCTGTTTTGTACTTCCTGTGCGGCCGAATATTGGGACAGGGCATTATCCTTGCCTGAGCGTTCCTTGCGATCCAAGGCGATTAAAACAGCAACCGGTGTCGCTTTTGCTTCATGGATGATCTGCACCGATTCATTCACGGAGGTTCCTGCTGAAATCACGTCATCGACAATCACAATTTTTCCTTCCATTGGCGCTCCGACCAAAACGCCACCTTCTCCGTGATCTTTTGCTTCTTTGCGGTTATAGGCAAAGGGAACATTGCGTCCTTTATTTGCCAGGGCAACGGCAACGGCTGAAACCAGGGGGATCCCTTTATAGGCCGGTCCATATAACATGTCAAATGAGATACCTGAATCCAAAAGTGTCTGGGCATAAAAGTCGGCCAGTTTGCCAAGAGTCTGCCCATTATTGAATAGACCGGCATTAAAAAAATAGGGAGAAGTACGCCCGGCTTTCGTGATGAACTCCCCAAAACGCAAGACACCGGTATTAACAGAAAACTCAATAAATTCTTGCCGCAAATTACTCACTGTTCATCTCCATTTATCAAAAATTTAAAAAAGAGGAAGCATATTTCTTCCTCTTTTCATTTTTGTCTTTATAACAAAATCATAATTTCAGATAATTGGCGACAAAATCCGCGTCTTTGTCACCCCTGCCTGACAAATTGACCAGAATCGTTTTATCCGGCCCGAATGCTTTTGCTACCCGCATGGCATAGGCAACCGCATGGGAACTTTCCAGTGCGGGAATGATCCCTTCAATACGCGACAAGGTCACAAAAGCATCCAGACATTCATCATCTGTAACCGACTCGTACTGCACCCGTCCCAAATCCTTCAGATAGCAATGCTGCGGTCCCACACCGGGATAGTCCAGTCCGGAAGCAATGGAATGTACCGGCAAGGGATTGCCATCCTTATCCTGCAGGGCATAGCATTTGTATCCATGCAGTATTCCCTTTGTCCCCAGGGACAATGTCGCGGCATGATCAGGCGTATCCAGACCTCTTCCTGCCGGTTCAACCCCAACCAGTTTGACGGACTGATCCGGTAAAAATTCGGTAAAGATACCGATGGAATTGGATCCGCCTCCAACACAGGCGACAACCATATCCGGCAGTTTATTTTCCCGTGCCAGAAACTGTTCTCTGGCCTCTTTCCCAATAATCATCTGGAAATCACGTACCATTTTAGGAAAAGGATGAGGACCGACGGCCGAACCAATCGCATATAAAAAATTATCGGGATCTTTAATATATTCCTCAAAAGCACTGTCGACAGCATCTTTCAATGTTTGGGTGCCTCTGCTCACAGGAATCAGGGTTGCCCCCAGAATTTTCATTTTGGTAACATTGGGACGCTCTTTTGCAATATCCACAACACCCATATGAATTTCACAGGGAATACCGACCAAGGCACAGGCCGTTGCCATGGCAACACCATGCTGACCGGCTCCTGTTTCAGCCAAAACCTTGGTTTTACCCATGAATTTGGCCAAAAGTGCCTGTCCCAGGCAATGGTTGATTTTATGCGCTCCGGTATGATTGAGGTCTTCCCGTTTAATAAAAATACGGCTGCCGCCCTGCCGCTCAGACAGTTTTTTTGCAAAATAAATTGGACTGGGGCGGCCAACATAATGGGTATACAGCTCCTGTAATTCTTCCTGGAATGCTTTTGACTGGCGAACTTTTTCGTAAGCGTCACTGATTTTATCCATTGCGACTTTTAATTCCGGTGAAATAATCTGACCGCCATATTCACCAAAATATCCTGCCTGATCCGGCATCTCCCCAAATTGTTGCGACATGCTTTTTTCCTTAAATATTTTTAATTATCCTAATAGGCAAGAATCATAACCTTGATACGCGCCAATGTCGAATTTCCTGTTATTTTTTTCCCAAAATTTACTTTTTTTCATTCCAGGGTGCTATTTTGGGCAACATTAACATGCCTGGCAACGCCAATACAAAACAAATGTTGAAAAACATGAACCACCCTGTCTGTTCAACAATAAACCCTGCCGAAGCATTGATAAACGTCCTTGGAATCGCCGCCAGACTTGTAAAGAGCGCAAACTGGGTTGCGCTATAACGTTTATCCGTTGCTCTTGCGATATAGGCCACAAAAGCGGCCGTACCAAGTCCGACCCCCAAAGCCTCAAAACCGATAACAAAAGCAAGCACAAAAGGATTGGCTCCTTCCAGGGATATCCATGAAAAACCCAAAATGGAAACGGCCTGGACAATTCCGTACAACCACAAGGCCCGATTAATACCCAGTCGTATCATCCAGATGCCACCCAGCATTCCTCCCAACAAACTGGCCCAAAAACCGGTCGTTTTGGCTATGGCACCAATCTGGGTCATGCTAAAGCCCAGATCCAGATAAAATTTGGTTGCCAAAGCGGTGGCAAGGCTGTCTCCCAATTTATAAAGAAAAATAAAGCTGAGAATGAAAAGCGCATTCTTCCACCCGGAACGGGAGACAAATTCCCTGAATGGCAAAACAACCGCTTCCCGCAAATTGGCAGGAGGACTGCCGTAAATTTCCGGTTCCCTAACAAGTAAAGTGCAAATCAGGCCGGGAAGCATAAAAGTGGCGGTAATCCAGAAAACCCACTGCCAGCTCATCATATCGGCCAGAATAAGGGAAAGCGCCCCCGGAACCATCCCTGCGACACGATAGGCATTGACATGTATTGCACTTCCCAAACCCTGTTCATTATCCGGCAACAGCTCTCTTCGATAGGCATCTACCGCAATATCCTGACTGGAAGATAAAAACGCAACGATCGTGCACAATATCCCGACTGCCCAAAGCTGTTCCAATGGATCAATCATCCCTAAAAAACCGATGGAAAAAAACAGGGCAATCTGGGTAATGGCCATCCAGCCTCGTCGTCTCCCCATTTTCCCAAGACTGAACCGATCCATCAACGGGGACCATAAAAACTTCCATGTATAGGGAAACATGACCAGAGCAAAAAGCCCGAGAGACTTGACGTTAAGACCGGATTTTGCCAGCCAGGCCTGAAGCAGATTGAGTAGGATAAAAAGCGGCAATCCTGAAGAAAAACCGATAAAAACACAAATCAGCATCCGTTTATGAAACGCGCTGAAAAGGGTGCGTTCAGGAATGGTCATAGATCCGTCGATTTTTTAAGGCGAAACACAGCTAATGTTCCTCTCCAATTTCGAAGGAACGATATTGGCTTTCCCTGATGAAGCGCCACACAATCCGTCACTTTAAGCCCGACCCGATTGGCCAGCTCCCCGAAATCACGAATAGTTGCGCAGCGTAAATTAGGCGTATCATACCATTCAAATGGCAACTCCTGTGTCACAGGCATTTTCCCGGTTAAAAGGGTGATTCTGTTCTGCCAGTATGCAAAATTCGGGAAAGAGACAATGGCCTCATTGCCGACTCTTGCAATATCACGCAAAAGCATTTCCACATTTTTCATCATCTGCAATGCGGAAAGACATAAAACCGTATCAAAAGAATTATCTGCAAAAAACCCCAGTCCCTTTTCAAGGTCCTGCTGAATGACGGCAACACCTCTGCTGGCACAACCGGGAATCTTTTTGTCATCAATTTCCACACCATATCCCGTACAGGCTTTTGTGACCTGCAAATGTTCAAGCATGGCGCCATCACCACACCCCAGATCCAGCACATGCGCTTTTGCAGGAACCCAATGAGCAATAAAAGCCAGATCCGCACGTAATTCTCGCAATTTCAGCGCACTCATCAATTTCTCCGCTCATCAATTTCCACCCACATTCTATTAAAGTAGGAACGTACCAGTTCATGATAACGCTCATCCTCCAATAAAAAAGCATCATGTCCATGGGGGGCATCTATATCCGCATAGGTTACCTGACGGCGATTGTTGAGCAATGCTTTTACAATAGCCTGACTTGCTTCGGAAGAAAAACGCCAGTCCGTTGTAAATGAAATCAATAGAAATTTGGCCCGGGTGCCTGCCAAGGCCCGGGTTAAATCGCCATCATAAGCTGATGCCGGATCAAAATAATCCAGCGCACGGGTAATTAAAAGATAGGTATTGGCATCGAAATAGGAAGAAAATTTGTCTCCCTGGTAATGCAAATAGGATTCGATTTCAAACTCGACGCCATATCCAAAAAGATATTGTCCGGAGCGAAGCATGCGGCCGAATTTTTCCGACATGTCCGCATTGGAAAGATAGGTAATGTGTCCAATCATGCGTGCCACACGCAAACCATTTTTGGGTACCACACCATAGGCATAGAAATTGCCGTCATGAAAATCGGGATCCGACAAAATCGCCTGTCTGGCCACATCATTAAATGCAATATTTTGGGCTGTCAATTTGGGTGTGGATGCCACAGCAATACAATGCTCCAGTCTGTCCGGATACATCATGCTCCAGGTCAATGCCTGCATGCCTCCCAAAGAGCCTCCCATCACTGCCGCGAATTTTTTTATTCCCAGGGCGTCTGCCAGCCGTGCCTGTGCCCGTACCCAATCCTCCACGGTAACCAGCGGAAAATCATTTCCATAATGCTTTCCTGTCTGGGGATTGATATGCATGGGACCGGTAGAACCGAAACAGGAACCGATATTATTGATGCCAATGACAAAAAAGCGATTGGTATCGACAGGTTTGCCGGGACCAACCATATTGTCCCACCAACCGATATTTTTCGGTTGCCCTTCATAATAACCTGCCACATGATGTGAAGCATTTAAAGCATGGCAGATCAACACCGCATTGGATTTATCGGCATTGAGTTGTCCGTATGTTTCATACACCAATTTGTAATTGGCAATAGTTGCCCCGCTTTGCAAATGCAAAGGTTCATCAAAATCCATCGAGCGGGCAATGACAGCTCCAACAGAATTCATTTGTTCCTGCATCCTTTAAAGGGATGTTTCCATTTTATGACATAAAAAACAAGCCCGATAGCGACTTGTCGATCGGGCTTTCATTTCAAGCTCGCTTTAGCCGCATTTATTTCAGGTATTCCTTTGCGCCCGCAAGCTGGTTACTTCAAATCGGCGCAATATGACAAGCATAACGAAGTCAGCGTCAAGCGTCAAATAACAAACGCATTATTTAGACCGCAACAGGAAGTTGTCTGATTTTTTCAACTGCCTTTTCAATTTCCTGCGGCTCACTCAGACGCAATATTCTTTTCACTTTTGGCTGCAGCTGTTTCAGATCGGCATTCAGAATTTCCTGCTTGACGGTCAAAAGCTGCGTCGAATGCATGGAAAATTCCTTCAATCCCAACCCGAGCAAAAGCCTTGTCATGGCAGGATCTCCTGCCAGTTCCCCACAGATTGACACCGGTATATCCGCTTTTGCCGCCATTTTGATTGTCATGGATAACATTGCCAAAATGGCAGGATGCAATGGATTGTATAAATGCGCAACTTCAGGATCCACCCTGTCAATTGCCAGTGCATATTGAATGAGATCATTTGTGCCAATTGAAAGAAAATTCAGCCGTTTCGTAAACATGGGCAAGGCCAGAATCGCTGCCGGCACCTCCACCATTGCCCCGATCGGGATATTTTCGTCATACTTTCTTTTTTCCGCTTTCAATTGGGATTTTGCCTGTTCCACCATTGCCAGCGTCTGGTCAATCTCAAAGGCATGCACAAGCATGGGAACCAAAAGTTTTACCGGACCAAAAGCGGATGCTCTAAGTATGGCGCGAAGCTGGGTCAAAAAAAGATCCGGTTCAGCCAGACAGTAACGAATCGCACGTTTACCCAGTGCAGGATTCAAAACACTGAAATCGGAGATGCCTATGGGTTTGTCCGCTCCGATATCTAACGTTCGAATGGTAACGGGCCGGCCTCTCATCATGGTGACCGCTTTTTTATACGCCTCAAACTGTTCCTCTTCACTTGGCAGGCGTTCCACATCTCCACTCTGTTTCATGAAAAGGAACTCCGATCGGAAAAGACCAATTCCACTTGCCCCGTTTTCCAAAGCGGCACTACAGTCATCCGGAAATTCAATATTGGCCAGCAGGGATATTGGCACACCATCACTTGTCATGGTTGGTGTTCTTTTCAGTTTACTGAGTCTTTTGAGTGTTTTTTCACGGGCAATCATTCTTACCCGATACTGCTCAAGAACAAGTAATGTCGGATTAACGATAACAACGCCCGTATCCGCATCAATAATGAGCCTGTCATCCTGCTTGATCAGCATGAGGGCATTGGGCAGACCAAAGACGGCCGGCGCATCAATACTCCGTGCAACAATTGCCGCATGCGAATTTCTGCTGCCGACTTCCGAAATAAAACCACTAAATATCCGGTCGCGGAAATTGAGCATATCCGCAGGAGAAATATCGTAAGCAACAACGATCATATCCAGACGTTCATCTTCTGCCGATTCTGCCAAAAGACCCGCCTCATTGGGAAGTTCCTCTTCAATCTGTCCCTGAAGATGCTTGATGATACGTTCTGCGACCTGCTGGATATCGGCTTTTCTTTCACGCAGGTAAGGATCCTCAATTCCATCAAATCTCGCCGATAATTCCTCAATTTGCGTTAAAAGCGCCCATTCCGCGTTATATCTTCGTGTTCTTATAATATTGAGCGGTTCTCTGGCGATCATGGAATCAGACAGGATCAATGCATGAACATCCAGAAAAGCGCCAAATTCCACCGGAGCATCTTTTGGCAGCTCACTCAGGATTTTTTCCAGTTCACTATGAACGGCATCGATAGCATTTTCCAGACGTTTGACTTCCGCCTCAATCTTTTCCTGGGGAACCAAATAATGTTTGGCATCCAATGCCGCCCGATGGATCAAATGCGCGCGGCCAATAGTAATCCCCCGGGAAACCGCCGTCCCGTGCAGTGCAAAAGATGCCATCGCCTGTCCAGATTGCATTTTTCCTTACTCTGCCTCTCCAAACCTGTTGCCGATTAACTCGGTGAGTGCTTCCATGCACGCCTGTTCATCTGTTCCATCCGTTTCCAGTATCAATTTGGCGCCTTTTCCTGCAGCCAGCATCATGACACCCATAATGGATTTCGCATTGATACGCTGATTGTTTCGTGTCAGCCAGACTTCACAGGAAAACCTGGATGCCAATTGTGTCAATTTCGCGGAAGCACGTGCATGCAAACCCAGTTTATTGACAATTTCCAATTCTCTTTCAATCATGTTTTTGACTACATTGCATTTGCAATTTTTACAAAAATTGAACGCCGTTCTTTTCCAAATAAATGAAAACAGGTCAAAAAAACTTAACCAACTGCATCTATTCTTATTGCTCCGGTTTTACCGCCAGACAAAGCTTTTTCTATGACCGTTTCAAGATCATTTTTTCGATAGGTAATCGCTCTTAACAACATGGGCAGGCTCACACCGGTTACCACTTCAACCCTGCCTTGAACAGTCAGGCGATGACAGCAATTGGACGGTGTTCCACCGAACACATCCGTCAACACCAATACCCCCGAGCCATTATCCAGTCTGGCAATTGCCTGTGAAGCAACGATATTGACATCATTGAGATCCTGATCCGCTTTGACATCAATCGCTTCAATCCGCTCCTGCTCACCATCAAACAGATGAGTCGCCGTCGTCATAAAAGCCTTTGCCAACGGCAATTATCCGGGCAACTACCGTCCCGGCTCCGGCGCATTGGTCTTTGAAGCTGACGAAAGCGACAAAAGCCTGCTGGCTTTTCATCCCGACTACGCCCTGGTACTGAACCTCGGCACTGACCACTATCCTAAAGCGGAACTGGCAGAAATGTTTACTGAGTTTGTCAATCAAGCCCGGTGCGGGGCGGTTTTGCAGCAGGAAGTCTACGAACTGATTGCCAAAAACATCCGCCGGAATCTGCCGGTGCGAACATTCAAACCGGTCAGCGGCTATAAAACCGGTCAGGGAGTGAGCCTTGCCGACTTTGGCGACGGTATTTTCCGGGAACTGCCCTCCCCCGGCAGACATACAGCATGGAATATATCTGCGGCATGGGAACTGCTCAAACTCATGGGTTATTCTTCCGCAGAAGCATTACCGGCGGTGTTGAATACCCACGGCGTAGCCCGGCGGTTCGATTTCAAAGGGCGTACTCCGCAAGGCTGTGCGGTTTACGATGATTATGCTCATAATCCGGAAAAAGTCACCAATATGATCTCGGCGGCTCAGGAGCTTTGCCCCAACGGGCGTTTATGGATATTGTTCCAACCCCACGGCTACGGGCCGTTTGGCTTTATGCAGCAGGAGCTGGGCCGCCAGCTGGCCGAAACCTTGCGCAGTAACGACCGCTTTTTTCTGGCCGAACCCTACTACGCAGGAGGCAGTTCCAGTTTTTCGCCCCACGCCGCCGAAGTTATGGAGCAGTGGCAGCAGCTCCACAGCGGAATACCGGTAGAACTTTGGAACAGCCGGGATGAACTGAAAGAACTCCTGCTGAAGCAGGCCGCCGCCGATGACCTGATTCTGGTC
>CAZAIY010000014.1:0-11323 GCA_964485295.1 uncultured Oxalobacter sp.
GCTTTTCTTTGCTGATCCGTTAACTGACTCCAATAGGGTTCCGTTTTAGAGGCAATCAGTTCCTCACTTTCTCCAAAACCGATCATTTCCATCAAATTGAATTCCGGATTGACAATCCTTGTCACACCGATAATCATGACTATCGATGCCAAAATGGCAAGAACGGCAATCCAGATTCGCGTACGATGGGAAAAACGCATGTATTAGGCCCCATGTCGTTCCAGATAGGCGCTAAAACCGATATCCGTATAAGCGGCAGGAGGCAATTCATCGGATAGCACCGCCATATCGATAGCCGCCGTTTCCCGGATATGACGCTGTTGCTCATAATGAACAATCCCCATTAACCCCATTGCCAAAACGAGAACCGGCAGTCCCAGTCGCAATTGGGCTATCCATGAAAAAGGACGAAAAAAAGATCCGGATTCTCCGGCAAAAGCTTCCCTAACTACACTGACATAAACGGGGGATGCCTGTTTTTTCCGTGAAAGAGCCACTTTGCGTGCCTGTGCCAGTCTTTCGGTGACATGATCCGGCAAATCGCTCAATTTTTCATTGAGTGCATGCCTGACTTTGTACGCGAAATTTTCTTCCTGCGGATTCATAGTTCTATCCCTTTTAATTTGAGTGCTTTCGCAAGTGCCTGCGTTGCCCGTGAACAATGCGTTTTTACACTTCCTGCCGAACATTGCATGACTTCTGCTGTTTCCGCAACGTCCATATCATTCAAGTAACGCATGAGAAACGCTTCCCGTTGACGTGCTGGTAATTTTTGTATTTCTTCTTCAATAATGGTCAGAATCTGGGCGCGTTCAAATTTATCCGCACTGGACTCTTCCATTCCTTCCATGTAGTGGGGATACCACTCTCTTTGATCATCCGTCTCATCAGACGTTGTCCGATCAGAAAACAGACTGACCCAGGTATTCCTGATTTTTTCGCGGCGGAAATAATCGTAAATCGTATTTTGCAAAATACGCTGAAACAGCATGGGAAATTCCGTTACCGGTTTATCCCCGTATTTTTCCGCCAGTCGAATCATGGCGTCCTGAACAATATCAAGAGCGGATTCTTCTTTCTTTACCGCATAAATGGCCTGTTTAAATGCTCTGCGCTCCACTGTAGCAAGAAAATCGGATAATTCTTTCTCTGTAGCCATTTTAAATGCAGGCGAAACACACAGTCATCAAACAAATGGTGTATCAAAATTCCTAACGAGGAGCCAATACTAACAAATAACTGCCTTTTTTCGCAAATTCCAGTGTAAAATTATGGGTTTTCAATATTTGTATATCATTATTATAAAAAGGATATTACCTGACGGCGGCACACAATGCGGCCTGAAAAAATTGTTTTATCGCTAAAACTGTTTGTTCTGACCCGTGCCACAAGCACGAGAATGTCATACCACCAAGCCCATGTATGATTTTTCGACAGGAAAGAACATCCGATCAATTTCCAATGGACCTTGAAAGGAAAAAGTATGAGTTTAGAATTGACAGGCTCCGAAATTCTGGTGCGTTGTCTTGCCGAAGAAGGTGTTGAACATGTTTTCGGTTATCCTGGTGGTGCCGTACTCTACATCTATGATGCCATATATAAACAGGATAAATTCAAGCATATCCTTGTACGCCACGAGCAGGCTGCCGTTCATGCGGCAGATGCCTATGCCAGAAGTTCCGGCAAAGTCGGTGTTGCCATTGTGACATCCGGCCCGGGTGTTACCAATGCGGTTACAGGACTGGCTACGGCTTACATGGATTCCATTCCAATTGTTGTCATCAGTGGCCAGGTTCCAACCCACTTTATTGGCCAGGACGCTTTTCAGGAAAGTGATGCTATCGGTATCACCCGTCCCTGCGTCAAACATAATTTTCTTGTCAAAGATGTCAGCAAACTGGCTGAAACCGTAAAAAAAGCTTTTTATATCGCAGCAAGTGGCCGTCCTGGCCCTGTTCTGATTGATATGCCAAAAGATGTCAGTTTATTGCCTGCGCCATACAATTATCCCAAGGATATTGAAATGCGCTCATACAAACCCATTGATAAAGGGCATACCGGACAAATCAGAAAAGCGATTCAATTGATGCTGCAGGCTGAACGTCCTGTCATTTACGCAGGCGGAGGTGTCATTCTTTCCGATTCCGCTCCTGAATTAAATAAACTGGTAGACAAACTGGGTTATCCATGTACAACCACCCTGATGGGACTGGGCGGCTATCGTGCAAGCAGCGATAAATATCTGGGCATGCTGGGCATGCATGGAACCTATGAAGCCAATCTGGCGGTTCAGAATTCCGATCTGTTAATTGCAATAGGTGCCCGTTTTGATGATCGTGTGATCGGTAATCCGGAACACTTCGAACAGTTCAAACGCAAAGTCATTCATATCGATATTGATCCTTCTTCCATTGCCAAACGGGTCAAGGTCGATGTTCCTATCGTAGGCAACGTAAAAGATGTCCTCCTGGAAATGCTGGATCTGCTGGAAACCGCTTCTCCTGGTAACGCAAAAGCCATTCAGGAATGGTGGAAACAGATCAATGTCTGGCGCGCCAAGGATTGCCTGAGCTATGAAAAAACGGATCAGGTCATCAAACCCCAGTATGTCATAGAAAAACTGTGGGAAGTCACCAAGGGAGATGCCTTTATTACCTCCGATGTAGGGCAGCACCAAATGTGGGCGGCGCAGTATTACCGCTTTGACAAACCCCGTCGCTGGTTCAATTCAGGCGGTCTGGGCACCATGGGTGTGGGCTTGCCTTTTGCCATGGGCGTACAGATGGCGTTCCCTAACGGAACCGTTGCCTGTGTTACCGGTGAAGCCTCTTTCCAGATGAATATCCAGGAACTGGCCACCTGCAAACAATACAATCTGACACCTAAAATCATCCTGTTAAATAACGGTGTTTTAGGTATGGTACAGCAATGGCAGCGTCTGGAATATCAGTCCCGCTATTCGGAAACCCACCTGACGGCTTTACCGGATTTTGAAAAGCTGGTTGAATCCTACGGACATGTCTGCATTAATGTCGATAAGGCAGCTGATGTTGAACAGGCTCTAAAACAGGCTTTTGCTCAAAAAGACAGGCTGGTTGTCGTCAATATCAAAGTCGATCCAACCGAAAACGTCTGGCCAATGGTCAAAGCCGGTAAAGGATTGACTGAAATGATCATGAGTATGGAGGATCAGTAAGCATGCGCCATATTATCTCTATCCTTTTAGAAAACGAGGCTGGCTCGCTGGCACGGGTTGTTGCGCTTTTTGCCGCACGCGGATATAACATTGAAACCCTCAATGTCGCACCAACTGAAGATCCCACATTGTCGCGTATGACAATTGTCACCAGTGGCTCTCCTGAAGTGATTGAACAGATCACCAAACATCTGAATCGTTTAATCGAAATCGTCAAGATTGTTGATTTGACCGATGGTTCTTATGTTGAACGTGAAATGATGCTCATCAAAGTTCGTGCTGTCGGCAAGGAACGCGAGGAAATCAAACGGACAACAGACATTTTCCGTGGCAATATTGTCGATGTCAGTGATCGTTCCTACACCATTGAACTGACTGGCGACAAAGCCAAACTGGATGCTTTCATTGAAGCTTTGGATCGTACAGCCATTTTGGAAACCGTTCGAACCGGCGGATCCGGTATTGGTCGCGGTGATCGTATTTTGAGACTGTAAATTATCACCTTTAATCATTGTTTTTAGGCACATATTAGGAAATATCATGAATGTTTTTTATGACAAAGATTGCGACATTTCCCTGATAAAAGGAAAAAAAGTCGCTATTATCGGTTATGGCTCACAAGGACATGCTCACGCACAGAATCTGCACGACTCGGGATGCGATGTTATCGTAGGTCTGCGTAAAGGAGGCGGTTCCTGGAACAAGGCAGTCAATGCCGGACTGCAGGTTGCTGAAGTAAGCGAGGCTGTCAAAGTTGCTGATGTTGTGATGATTCTGCTCCCGGATGAAAACATCGCTGAAGTGTATAACAGCAGTGTTGCCCCTTATGCAAAACAGGGCGCTGTTTTGGCGTTTGCCCATGGTTTTAATATCCATTACGGACAGGTCGTTCCCCGTCCGGATCTGGACGTCATCATGATCGCACCAAAAGCACCCGGTCATACTGTTCGCGCCACCTATACACAGGGAGGCGGCGTACCTCATTTGATCGCTGTCTTCCAGGATCGTTCCGGTGTGGCACGCGATATCGCCCTTTCCTATGCCATGGCAAATGGTGGCGGACGTGCCGGTATCATTGAAACCACTTTCAAGGAAGAAACGGAAACCGACCTCTTTGGTGAACAGGCTGTTCTTTGTGGCGGTGTCGTCGAACTCATCAAGGCAGGCTTTGAAACCCTGGTCGAAGCAGGATATGCACCTGAAATGGCTTACTTTGAATGCCTTCATGAAATGAAGCTGATCGTTGATCTGATCTACGAAGGCGGTATTGCCAACATGAATTATTCCGTATCCAACAATGCGGAATACGGTGAATATGTCACCGGACCCAAAGTCATTTCAGATGAATCCAAACAAGCCATGCGTGCCTGTCTGAAAGATATTCAAACCGGTGATTACGCAAAAAGCTTTATCCTGGAAAGCAAGGCCGGCTCTCCTGTTTTGACCTCCCGTCGTCGTTTGAATGCAGAACATCAAATTGAACAGGTTGGTGCCAGACTGCGCGCAATGATGCCCTGGATTGCAAAAAATAAATTGGTTGATCAAAGCAAAAACTAATTTATTTCACCCCTTTGCTTTTTTAAAGAGCGTCATCTTTCATGGCGCTCTTTTTTGTTTATTCTCCAGATATTAAAATGGAGTCTGTGTTTTCTTAACCCTAACCAAACGAATCTCTCATGGGGACAACATCATCCGAACAAACCAAACTTACCCCAATGATGCAGCAATACCTGCGTATCAAATCCCAGCACACCGACAAACTGCTGCTCTACAGAATGGGGGATTTTTATGAACTCTTTCACGATGACGCTGTTCTCGCCTCCCGTCTATTAGGCATTACACTGACGCAACGGGGAACAACCAATGGAACTCCGATTAAAATGGCAGGGGTTCCTTACCATTCGGTTGAACAATATCTTGCCAGGCTGGTTGCCGCAGGAGAGTCCGTTGCCATTTGCGAACAAATAGGCAATCCCGTTGCTGGAAGCCGAACCCCCGTAGAACGCAAAGTCGTCAGAATTGTCACGCCCGGGACATTAACGGATACAGGATTACTGCCGGAAAAAGCCAATCGTCCTCTTCTTGCTTTTTCCATCAGAAATGATCGAAAAAATTGCCTGCTCGGCCTGGCATGGCTTTCCCTATCCAACGGTATCCTCTATTTACTGGAAATTCCGTCAGACGAAAAAAAACTGATCCATCGGCTTTTACACGAAACGGAAAGGATCAGTTCCGCGGAAATTCTGTCAGCCGAAAGTAACCGGCATTACCTGCACGATACGATTTCAGGAAGAATTGTGACATTGCCGGACTGGCATTTCGATAATGACCATGGCCAGCAATCCCTTTCGTCACAATTGGGCGTAGCCAATCTGGATGGCTATGGTGCGCAAAACATGTCGGTTGCACTGGGTGCTGCCGGCGCCCTTCTTCGCTATGCGGAATCCACTCAATCACAGGGATTGCAGCATGTTAAACAAATTGTTGTTGAAACGGAAAATGACTTCATCGGAATGGACGCCGCTACCCGAAGAAATCTTGAACTGACAGAACCTATCCGGATCAGTGACAGTCAGTCCCATTCGTCCACACTTTTCTCCGAACTGGATCGCTGCTGTACGGTCATGGGATCCCGAATGCTCAGACATTGGATACATCACGCCCATCGCGATCAGTCTATTGCCAGGTCACGTCATGTTGCCATTTCCGCCCTGCTGGACGCTAGTGTCATCGATGGTCTTCGCAGTACACTGTGTCACTTTCCCGATATCGAGCGTATCACGGCACGCATAGCGCTATTATCCGCAAGACCGAGAGACCTTTCCTCTTTAAGAGAAGGATTAAAACAATTACCTCAATTGCGTTCCTATCTTGCCCAGTGCGCCATCAATGATAGCGCCCCGCTTTTACGCGCCATCCATTTGTCACTGGAGCCCCCTTTTGAATGCCTGGATCTGCTCGAAAGAGCCATTGCACCCGAACCTTCCGCCCAAATCCGTGATGGTGGCGTCATTCTCACCGGTTTTCATGCCGAACTGGATGAACTGCGCTCACTGGCAGAAAATGCCGGTCAATTTTTAATTGACCTGGAAACAAGAGAAAGGGAAAGAACGGGTATTACGAATCTTCGTGTTGAATATAACCGGGTGCATGGTTTTTATATTGAAGTCACACACGGACAGACATCCAAAGTACCTGATAATTACCGGCGAAGACAGACATTAAAAAATGTTGAACGATACATTACACCCGAATTAAAAAGCTTTGAAGATAAAGTTCTGTCAGCCAGGGAACGTGCCCTGGCTCTGGAAAAAACACTTTATGATCAGCTGCTTCTGGATTTGGCTCCTTTTATTGAAACCTTGCAAAGAATCGCAAAAGAAACCGCTCAACTGGATACCCTGACAACGCTGGCTATTTATGCACAGGAAAATAACTGGTGTATGCCGGAACTCGTCAGCCATCCCTGCATTCAAATCACGCAGGGACGACATGCCATCGTCGAAAAGAAAATCGAACGTTTCATTGCCAATAACTGTGATCTTTCCGATTCCCGCCGTTTCCTGCTGGTTACCGGTCCCAATATGGGCGGAAAGTCAACCTATATGCGCCAAATTGCCTTAATTGTCCTTTTGGCCTATATAGGAAGTTATGTTCCGGCCAATTACGCGGCCATCGGGCCTATTGATCGTATCTATACAAGAATTGGCGCCGCAGATGATCTGGCAGGTGGCCGATCCACCTTTATGGTGGAAATGACAGAGTCGGCTGCCATTCTGAATAATGCCACCAGCCAGTCATTGGTTCTGATGGATGAAGTCGGAAGAGGCACCTCCACTTTCGATGGATTGGCGCTGGCCTGGGCCATTGCCAATCACCTGATTGAAAAAAATCAGAGTTTTACCCTTTTTGCCACCCATTATTTTGAGTTGACCCAGTTACCTGAAACCTACGCAACAGCAGAAAATATCCATCTGTCTGCCGTGGAACATAAAGATAACATCGTATTTTTACATGCGGTACAACCTGGTCCCGCTTCTCAAAGTTATGGCATTCAGGTCGCCAAACTGGCAGGTGTCCCCCCTTCCGTTATCCGAACGGCACGCAATCATCTCACCACGCTGGAGTCGCATTTCATTCAGACAGATTCACAAATGAGTCTTTTTGAACGCCCCATTCAGGAAGAAAAAGAATCCCCGGGCCTTCCTTCAGAAGCGGAAGAAATCATCCATAGCCTAAAGGAACTGGATATCGATACCCTTTCGCCAAGAGAAGCGTTAAATCAACTATACAATTTGAAAGAAAAACTATTTAAAATACAATAAACTAGCAAAAGCATTAAAATAAAATGGATTTTTTCGTTTGAACGCATGCAAAAAAACGGGTTTATTTTTCTATTTCTTGTTTTACTCTCCTGTCCACTTCTGGCGTCTTCGATAAACGACCCTTTGTCCTTTCGGTTTTCCGTTATTGATCAGCCTGCCATCAATACCGATATTGAATGGGAAAAGGAAATACTATCGATGGATGCCTCGGATTCCGCTTTTGCCGTGATAAACGGACTTCGGGCGGATAATGAACCCTGTTCCGACACCCTATATGAAGAAAGAAAGTACCTGTTGAATCTATCCAAAAAACCGATCTTTTTTTCTTTGGCCGGAAATGACTGGATTGGATGCAAAAATGACAACGGAGAGGATATCCGTATTGAGCGGCTGCAACGTTTAAGAGAAATCCTGTTTGATACCGAAACCGCTTTTGGCATCAGTGAGACCCCGCTTGTTCGGCAAATGCATAGCTCACGGTATTCGGATTTTCCTGAGAATACTTACTGGCAATATGGATCGGTATTTTTCATGACGCTGAATTTGCCTGCTGACAATAACCACTTTTTAAATGCCGCCGGCAGAAACAATGAATTTGAAGAGCGATTGCTGGCCAATCAACGCTGGTTAAAACGTTCCTTCATACTGGCCAATCGAGACAATCTAAAAGGCATCGTCATTTTTTGCGACGGAAATCCATTCCAGAAAACGGCGCTGCGGGACGGTTTCAGGGAAATTCGTCAATTCATCAGGAAGTTATCCCAAAACTTTTCTCAAAAAGTGCTCATCATCCACAGTCAGGCAACGCCGGAAAAAACACCTGCCATTGACTGGGAAAATAACCTGGGCATCATTGCAGCAGAGGCAAAATGGTTAACCATTTCTGTTAATCCCCAAACTGCCCATTTATTTACCGTTAATCCGTAAATCATTCAGAATACAATCCGCTTTGAATAAACCGGATCAAATCCGACCTACGCCGTCCAGGCCACCCATCCGTAATGCGCACTGACAATAATAAAAATACCAAAAATGATTCTATACCAGGCAAAAGCCGTGAAATCATGTGTACTGATGTACTGCAAAAGCCATCGCACACATAAAAAAGCCGCGATGAAAGCACCGACACTGCCAATCGTAAAAATGGGTAAATCGCTCATTGTAAAAAGATGCCATTCCTTCCAGACAGAATAGGCACTCGCTCCAAATAAAGTCGGTATTGCCAGAAAAAAGGAAAATTCTGTGGCGGCTTTTCTGGATATGCCAAAAAGCATGGCACCCATAATGGTTGCGCCAGAGCGACTCGTCCCGGGAATCAAGGCAAATACCTGGGCAATGCCAACCTTGAGCGCATCGAAAGGACTCATATCATCCACCGAATGAATCCGTGCCAAAGCAGGATTGAATCGGTTTCTGCGTTCAACCCAAATAATAATGACACCCCCCGCAATAAAGGCGGCAGCAACATATAAGGGAGAAAACAAAAAGGCCTTGATCCTTGTGCTAAGCAATACACCTGTAATGGCTGCCGGCAAAAAGGCAAGACAGATATTCAAAACAAATTTTCTGGATTGAATACGGGTAGAAAACCCTTTAATCGTGTCCAAGAGACGCTGACGATACACCCAGCAAACGGATAACATTGCGCCAGCCTGAATAGCAATTTCAAATACTTTTGCTTTTTCCCCGGTAAAATCCAGCAGGCTGCCTGCCAAAATCAGGTGCCCTGTAGAAGAAATCGGCAAAAATTCGGTAAAACCCTCAACCAGCCCCATTATAAAGGCCTTGAGCGCATAAATAACTTCCATGAATTGCTATAAAAAAGAGGTAAAGATGGGTATTTTACCTGTTTTAAGGTGTTATCTTTCATGCAGGATACGTCTGCCCATAATTTTTTTATTTCCTGACGGAAATATCGTCCTTACTCGTAACGTAGAGCTTCAATGGGTAATAATCTGGAGGCTTTTCGGGCAGGATAATAACCAAAAAAGATCCCAATTGTTGCGGAAAAACCGACCGCAAGAAATATGGAGTTAACAGAAAGTTTCGTTGCCCACCCTGCAAAATGGGCAATCAAATAGGAACCGGCAATTCCGACAAGAATGCCAATAAGCCCGCCAATTAAGGATAATGTAATCGCTTCTACTAAAAATTGGGTCAGAATATCTTTTGATCTCGCACCAATTGCCATACGAAGACCAATCTCCCTTGTTCTTTCCGTCACGGAAACCAGCATGATATTCATAATACCAATTCCACCGACAAGCAAGGAAACCGATGCCACAGCTGCCAGTAATAACGTCATCACTTCCGAAGAAGCTTCCTGCGCTTCCAGAATTTCCGTTAGATTACGCATGGTAAACTGATCATCCTGGCCGGGTAATGTTCTCTGACGCTGACGCAAAAGATCTCTTATATTCGTCTCGGCATCCTTCATGTTGGCATCTTCCCTGACTTTAACCTGAATAACATTGACACGACGCAATTTACCCTGCTGATTGCCAAAGACACGATTACGATGAGTCGAAATGGGAATGACTGCGGTATCATCCTGATCCGACCCCATCATGCTCTGACCTTTACTGGATAAAACACCGATAACCGTAAATGGAATATTTTTAACACGTACAATTTGATTGATGGGATCCGCATCTCCAAACAGCTCCTGTACAACCGTCTTTCCCAAAATAATGACTTTTGCCGAGCTTTGCATTTCAGTCTGTTCAAAAATACGACCGTCTTCAACCGGCCAGTCCCTTGCTTCAAACCAATCCGGTGTAACGCCATAAATTTGTGTCGCCCAGTTATTTCCACCGGCGACAACCTGTGCACCACCTCGATTCATTGGCGCTGACAGGAGAACTTCCGGAACTTCCCTGGCAATGGCAAGGGAATCATCTTCCGTCAAATTCAGATTCGCACCCGTTCCCATTCTGACACCGGATGCCGTTGTGGATCCCGGCATAATCATAATCAGGTTGGAACCCAGACTTTTAATCTGACTTTGGACTTTTTCCTTTACCCCGCCTCCTACCGCAATCATCGTAATAACAGCACCGACACCAATAATAATGCCCAGCATCGTTAACATGGATCGCATTTTATTCAAACGCAACGCATTAATTGCAATACGGAAAGTCGCAACAAGATTCATTTACGAACCTCATGTATGGGATATTTTTCAAGTTCCTTTTCAGCGTCATTGGGGATATTGGCCACATCCGACAGTATCTGACCATCACGAAAAGTAATAATACGGTCTGTAAAACTGGCAATTTCAGGTTCGTGCGTCACAATCACAATCGTCATCCCCTCACGGGAAAGTCTTTGCATAAGCGCCATAATTTCAATACTTGTTCTGGAATCCAATGCCCCTGTCGGTTCATCTGCCAGAATAAGTGAAGGGTTATTGACCAATCCTCTGGCTATGGCTACCCGTTGTTGCTGTCCTCCTGATAATTCTGCCGGGGTATGATGTACTCTTGCCCCCAAACCCACTTCTGTCAGTCTGGCCAAAGCACGCTCTTTTCTTTCTTCGGCAGGCACCCCTGCATATAGCAGAGGCAATTCAACATTTTCCAAAGCTGTCGTGCGGGGTAAAAGATTGAATTGCTGGAAAACAAAACCAATTTGCCGATTACGAATCAACGCCAGTTGATCTCCATTCATGTCAGAAACTTTTTCGCCATTTAAATAATATTCTCCGGAAGTCGGAATATCCAGGCAGCCAATCAAATTCATGAAAGTAGATTTCCCCGAACCGGACTGCCCCATAATCGCAACGAACTCTTTCTCATCAATG
>CAZAIY010000015.1:0-11004 GCA_964485295.1 uncultured Oxalobacter sp.
TTTTCGGATCCTTGCCCATTCTGACGGCCACATTGCGCATGGCAGCCAGATCAACCAAAAGCGGAATACCCGTAAAAGCCTGCAGCAAAACACGTGCGACCACAAAAGGGATCTCCTGTGTTCTTTCTGCAGTCGCCTTCCAGTTTGCCAGTTGTTTGACATGTTCCTGCGTAATCTTGACACCATCACAATTACGTAACACCGATTCCAGCACAATGCGGATGGAAACGGGCAAACGGGATAAATCCAAATTCAGTTCTTTGCCCAATTGAGGGAGTGAATAAAAACGGCTCTTTTTGGATTGGCCGGCGGGAAAATCCAAAAGAGTACTTTCAGTAATCCGGGACATGTGTTCTCCAAGCAAGAATGGCTCCCATAAGAGCCATTCAAATTATTCAAAGTCAAATATTACAGATATAAACACCCAGCCTAAAGGTTATTTCTTGGTAGCAAGATTTCTTCTTTGCTCTGGATTCCGGCATTCATTCGCCAGTTGTCTGCCCTTTTTGGAATCAAACAACATGGTTTTGGAAGGAATACTGATCAGGACAAGACCATCATTCTTGTTCTCAAAACGATCTGCACCAGTAGTCGTCTGCTGCCGATCCATTCGATATAATTTATTTCTCCAGCGGAGATTGACATAACTGTTATCGGCTGCATTTTTATAAATGGTCAGCTTATCACCCAAATCACATTGGTAAAGTGAGCTGATATGACCTGCTGTTACAATTTTGGCATTGTCTTGTGCCTGTGCCACATTAAAGGATAAAGCCAGTGCCAGACCTGTTGCGGCAGCAGAAGCAGTCAGAAATTTCTTCATCGTATAGACCTCATACTAAAAAAATGGGCATGCACCTTTTTTGCAGTGCATGGATTGTTTTTGAAAAAGCATTTTAGGCCATTCATCGAAACAATCTTTCAATTATCTCACAAAAAATATTCAAAAAAACATAAAGTATTGATTAGTGTGGAAAAAGTTCCCGGGAGCCAATTTGACGTATCAGCCCGAAAGACTCGACAAAAAGCTGCTCTAAGGAAGGTTCCATGTACGTTAGCATCAGCGCGATCATGACAAAACCGACGGCAATGGTGACAGGAAAACCGATCCCGAAAAGATTCAGTTGTGGCGCAGCGCGGGTCAAAATACCCAATGAAACGTTGGTAATCAGTAAAGCCGCCAAAATGGGCAGAGCCAGTTGCACACCATAGGAAAAAATCATGGCGCCCCATTCCGCAATAAGGAAAAAACCGTCTTTCCCCATGGGCGCACCCGCAATAGGCAATGTCGTAAAACTTTCAGCCACGATGGAAAGCATGAGCAGATGAAAGTCGGCCGCAATATAAATCGTCAGAATCAAAAGGGCGAAATACTGACTGATCGCCGAGGATTGCCCCCGGGTTTGGGGATCATAAAAATTGGCAAACCCCAGTCCCATTGTCATGCCGACAGCGGTACCGGCCAGCTCCATGGCAGTAAAAGTAAAACGCATGACCAGCCCCATGGCACTGCCAATCAGAAATTGCTGGATCAAAATAAGAAATCCGGTATAAGACAGCGGATCGACCGCCAGTTCTTCAGGAACCGTTGGCGAAAGAACCAGTGCAACACAAACCCCTGCCAGGATTTTGATACGGTTGGGGATGCCCGATGCACTAAAAAGGGGAGCCGTCGCAATAATGCCAAGAATACGCGAAAGGGGCCAGATAAACGAGGAAACCCAGATAAGCAGGTCGTTACTGTTAAAAGTCACCATAAGTCAACGGGCTTTCCTGGATTTGAACCTTGTCCGGATAGCATGTCGCTATCGCAGCTATCCCGCCATGTGGGGAATACTCAGAAAAACGTCCCGCATGAAATTGGTAATAACCGTTATCATCCAGGGGCCGGCAAAAATCAGCATGACAAAAATACCGACCATTTTAGGGATGAAGGATAAGGTCATTTCATTGATTTGCGTCGCTGCCTGAAAGATACTGACAATCAAACCTATTGCCAGCGCAGCAATCAATAATGGTGCCGCCAGCATCAATGTGACTTCCACACCCTGCCGACCCAATGTCATTACACTTTCCGGTGTCATAAGCGCCTCATAAATAGAAACTTTGTGCAAGCGATCCTATGATCAGATGCCAACCATCCACCAGCACAAACAGCATTAACTTAAACGGTAGCGAAACAATTGCCGGGGACACCATCATCATCCCCATCGACATCAATACGCTGGCTACCACCATATCAATAATCAGGAACGGCAGAAAAATGGCAAACCCTATCTGAAATGCCGTCTTCAGTTCACTGGTTGCAAATGAAGGAATCAGCACACTCATTGGCAGTTCCGTTTCATCCTGCACTTCCGGAATATCTGCCATGTGAAGAAACATTTCCAGATCGGCTTTGCGGGTCTGCTTTAGCATAAAAGCCTTCAGGGGCACCTTGCCTCTTTCATAGGCTTCCATCATGGTGATCCTGTTTTCCGAAAAAGGTTTGTATGCATCATCGTAAATCTTGTTGAAAACAGGCGACATGATAAAAATCGTCATGAAAAGTGCCAGTCCGACCATGACCTGGTTTGGAGGCGAGCCCTGTGTACCCAGCGCCTGCCGCAACAGGGAAAAAACGATGATGATTCGGGTAAAACTCGTCATGAGCAAAACAGCCGCCGGCAAAAAACTCAGCGCTGTCAGAAAAATCAATGTCTGGATGGAAAGGGAATAGATCTGGCCCCCTCCCGGTGCCGGAGTGGCAGTCACGGCAGGCAGACCCTGTGCCGAGGCAAAAACAGGCATAAAGCAGACAAAAAATGACGCCAGGCTCCAAAGCCATTTTTTGTGTTCTTTCACCTGATCAATCCTCATTCTCATTCTTGCGCCGATCCATGATTTTTTTCAGCCATACCGCAAATTGGGGCGAATTGACATCCTCGGTCTCTTCGGGCAAATCCCGTTTTGGCATCGTTGCAAGCGTATTGATCTGATTGGGTGTTACACCGAGTATCAACCAGTGATCCCCCACTTCAACAATCATGACCCTTTCACGATTGCCGATGGAAATGCCGCCAACCACTTTCATTTTTACGCCGGACATGGAACGGTTGAAACCGGTACGGCGAAGCAGCCACCATGCACCCCACATGAGTCCCAGTACAATCAAGAGTCCAAATATGCCCTGCAAAAGGTATCCTGTCATGGAAACCGGTTCCGGTGCCGGCTTGACTGCCGGCTGTACCTGTGCATAGGCAACTGACAGGGACGTACTCAAAACGGCAAGTGCAGTTAAAAGGCGATACATCAGCGATTGAGCTTTCTGATCCGTTCAGCGGGTGTAATGACATCAGTCAAACGAATACCAAACTTATCATTAACAACAACGACTTCCCCTTGTGCAATCAGGCAGCCATTGATCAGGACATCCATGGGTTCACCCGCCAGTCCATCCAGCTCAACGACCGATCCCTGGGCCAGTTGCAGCAGATTTTTGATAGGCAATTTGGTTCGTCCGAGTTCAACGGTCATCTGGACAGGAATATCCAGGATGAAGTCGATATCCCTGACCTGTTTGCCTTCCAGATCGGCATTAAAGTCCGGAAAATTCGAGGAAGCAGCCGGCGCATCCTTTGTCAGGTCGGAATCCTCATCCATTTCCGCCTGTTCTGCCATGGCGGCTCCCCAATCCACTTCGCCTTCAGCATCGATTTTGGCCTGCTCGGCCAAGGCGGCTCCCCAGTCATCCGCATTGTTTTCAACAGCGGTTGCCTCATTAGCCATCTTTTCTTCCTGATCCTTTGCTTCTGGCTTACTGGTCGTCTCCGACATTATTTTCTCCTAATCCTGGCGTTTCTGCTGAAATACTAATCAATTTTTCGACTTTCAACGCATATTGTCCATTTATTTGTCCGTAGGAACATTCCATTATCGGAACACCATCCACTTTGCCTTCAATTTTTTCCGGAACCGTCAAGGGAATGATATCTCCCGGACGCATATTCAGAAGACCTTCAATATTGGTTCTGGCCGTTCCAAATTCTGCAACAAGCTCCACTTCCGCTATCTGCATCTGCTGTTTCAGTCTCCTGATCCAGCGACGATCAACTTCCAGCGCCTCACCCTGCATGCTCGATGACAGAATATCCCTTACCGGTTCAATCATGGTATAGGGCGTACAGATATGAATGGACCCGCCATGATCTCCCAGATCCAGCTGAAAAGCGGTCGAAACAACCACTTCACTTGGCGTGGCTATATTGGCAAACTGGGTATTCATTTCCGAACGGATATATTCAAACTCGATAGGATAAATCGGCTCCCATGACTTGGCATAATTTTCAAAAATGATTTCCAGCGTACGATGAATCACCCGTTGTTCAGTCAGGGTAAACTCCCGTCCTTCCACACGCAGGTGAAAACGGCCGTCTCCCCCGAAAAGATTGTCAATAATCAGAAAAGCCAGCGCGGGTTCAATGACAACCAGTCCAATCCCTCTTAACGGCTTGACATGAACCAGATTGAGATGCGTCGGCACAACCAGGTTCCGTAAAAATTCACTGTATTTGGAAACACGAACCGGACCAACGGAAACATCCGTATTGCGGCGCAGGAAATTGAACATGCCAATTCGCAAAAGACGGGCGAAACGCTCGTTAATAATTTCAAGCGTCGGCATACGGCCACGGACAATCCGTTCCTGCGTTGCCAGATTATAGGGACGCACGCCCTTGGTATCTGCCTCAACGGCCTCCGGCTCATCCTCGATGCCCTGCATACCCCTTAAAAGGGCATCGACTTCTTCCTGCGAAAGAAAAGTTTCAGTTGACATATCCCGTCATTAAAAATTACCTAAATCCTACTGGACAATAAATGAAGTAAACAGCACATTCTGGATTTCCAACGGATAATCTCCCTGGAAAAACGGCTGACGAACCTGATCGGCAATTTCTTTTGCCAATTGGGCCTTGCCTTCCGTTGTCAGTATTTCCTCCGGTTTTTTGCTGGACAACAGCATCAGCAAACGGCTTCTGATAAGCGGCATATGCTGCTTGAGCTTGTTCGCATCCTCTTCATCAACCATATGCAATGTAATCGCTGTTTGCAGCAATAAGCCTTCCTCACCCTGCAAATTGACTGTAAAGGGTTCAAAAGCAACAAACACAGGACCGGCATCCTCCTTATCCTTGTTTTTTTTCTTTTTCTTTTTCTTCTGGACTGGTGCACCATCCTCTTCATCGGCCATTTCTTCCTGCTGCTGCGCCTGTTTGGCTGACCACCAGTACCAACCGCCTCCTGCACCACCAAGAATAAACAAGAGAAGCACTATCAGAATGATCAATTTTTTCTTGCTCTTTGGCTGTTCTTCTTCACCTACTGCTTCTATTTTTTTTGTCGCCATAGTATGCCTTCCAGACTTTTCTGCGTCTCGTCTATCCTTTGGATAAATCCGATTTTATTTCAGCAATTTAAATGTAGCACAAATACAAAATATCCCAAATTTTTCTATTTTACAGTCTCATGAAAGATAGGCAAGTTATCCCTTACAAAAAATGGACAAAAACCTGTTTTTTTCACAAAACAGGTTTTTGAAAAAGCCGTCATAACCGGTTCCTGTCTAGACAAATGTATCAACCAGTCCTTTTGATACAACCTGTTTTGTCGTCTGTGTTTCTCCTGCAACACCACTTACGGCACCGCCTGTATCATTTGCACCACCCATGACACCCTGGGTTCTGCTACCTGATGAAGCAAACTGTTCCTGCTGCTGGTTGCCTGAATTTTCAGCGCCCACCTGTGCCTGTCCCAACTGGATACCGGCGCCTTCCATCATTTCCCGCAAACGGGGCAATGATCCTTCCAGTGCCTGTCTGACATCCGGATTTGCCGAGAAGAAATTGGCCGTTGCATTGTTGTTGGAAACATTCACAACAATACGGACCGGACCCAATTCAGGCGGATTCAGGGTCAGGGAAGCGCTTTGCTGCTCCTGTCCGATCATCCACATGACCCGCTGGCTGACAGCCTGATTCCATTCAGGCGTTCCCATCTGCTGCACAATCTGGTTTGCGGCACGACCTGCTTCAGCCACATTTGCCGCAACCACCTGTACCTGGGGAGCCACGACTGCCTGGGCCGCCTGCTGTAATGGCTGGGCGGTCGGCTGCTGGGTCTGAAAAGCGGTATCCATTGCGGATTTTTCCGTAGCAACCGGACTAACCGCACTTGCCGGTTTTTGCGCTGTCGTTAACGTCGTATTTTCCGTTGTCTGGGTCGCCACATTTGCCCTGGCATCCGCCTGCGCTTTCAGTTCAGACTTGGCTTGCGCCTTGAAATCGGTTTTTCCCTCTGTTACGAGTTTTTCATCAGAGGCGACATCCTTTTTATCGGTTTTGGCTGTCAGTGTCCTGATATCCCTTGCCTCTTTCAGGGACTTGTCACTTACCACACCCTCACCATCTGCTGCCATTGACAGGGGCAGGCCCATGCCCGTTTCATCAGCCAGATCCACTGCATCCATACTCACATCCATACCGGATTGCGTTTCAACCGGTATCACCTGGGCGCCCACAGCAGCGGCCATAACCTGGGCCAAAACCGTTGCATCCGCCATGGCCATTTCTTCGGACTGCACGGTAGCCGTTGTGCTTTTTTCTTCTTCAGCAGAAGCCGTCTTTTGGGTTGATTCCTGTTTGGAAGTCTCCTTGTTTTCAACTTTATTCTCTGAAGAACCGGAGGTCTGTTTCGTTTTCTGTTTGGTCGCGGACTGTTTCTCGGTCTGGTTTGCCGCCATCTGATCCTTTAAAAGGGTCTGAAAGGAATCATTGCCCTGTGTTTTACCGCTTGTCCCGGATACCGCATTTTTACCGGAATCTAAAAGAGGTTGAACGATATTTAACGGTGACATATTCATTTTTTCGTTCTCCTATCCCATTACTTGAATTTTACCATTCGTGCTTTTCTGCTATTGAACTCGTCAACTTCCTTCTGCTCCCTTTTGCTGGCCGCTTTCATTTCCTTTAACACAGCCCGCTTTTGCAGGGTCTCATAGGAGGCCCGTTTTTTTTCGCATTCCTGCCAGGCCGCTTTCGCCGCATCAATGCGTCCCTGCGCCTCTTTTACCACCTGTTGCTGACCGCTTATGGCCTCATCCAGTTTGTCAATAAAATTATGGTAATTCTGGTAATCCATGGCAGAAAGTCCCGACTTTCTGTTTTCCTGGAAACGGACCACATAATCTTCCCGATACTGCAAAAGCAGCGTCAATTTCTGTTCCGCCTGCGCTCCTGCCCGAATCGTATGTCCCAAAACAACAGCCGCTTTTTCCACTTCATCCGTTGCCAGGTCAATTAATGTTGTCATTGTGGAGGACTTCGCCATCTTTATATTTCCTGTCCCAATCTACACAAAAATGCCGGCCAGATCTTCCAGACTTTCCTGCACATTTGCCCGTTCCATAATGTCCTGCTGCAAAAAATGCTCTATTTTTTCATGCCGTAAAATCGCTTCATCCAGAAGCGGATCACTTCCCGCACTATAGGCACCGACGCTAATCAGATCCCGGCTTCTGGAATAACGCGAACTCAACTGCTTTAATTTTCTGGCCAGCTGCTGATGTTCCGGCGTCGTAATATTTTGCATGGCACGGCTGATCGACTGTTCAATATCAATTGCCGGATAATGCCCCGCTTCGGCCAGTTCCCTGTTTAGAACAATGTGTCCATCCAAAATGGCCCTGGCAGCATCTGCAATCGGATCCTGCTGGTCATCCCCTTCTGCCAGTACCGTATAAAAAGCCGTAATGGAACCGCCCCCTTCCTTTCCGTTTCCGGCACGTTCGACCAAAGCAGGCAGTTTTGCAAAAACGGACGGTGGATACCCTTTTGTTGCAGGAGGCTCTCCTATTGCCAGGGCAATTTCACGCTGCGCCATGGCATAACGTGTCAGGGAATCCATAATCAGCAAAACACTTTTTCCCTGATCCCGAAAATATTCCGCAATGGTCGTGGTATATGCCGCGCCCTGCAAACGCATCAGGGGCGGTGTATCGGCCGGCGCCGCCACCACAACAGAACGTCTTAATCCTTCCTCACCCAGAATCTGCTCAATAAATTCCTTCACCTCACGACCACGCTCGCCAATCAGGCCCACCACAATGATTTCAGCACTGGTGTAACGCGCCATCATGCCTAAAAGCACACTTTTACCCACACCTGAACCGGCAAAAAGCCCCATACGCTGCCCGCGCCCGACTGTCAGCATGCTGTTGATGGCTCTTACCCCCACATCCAGAATATCCTTGATGGGTTCACGATCCAGCGGATTCATCGATCTGGCCGTCAACGATGCCGAATGAAACGAGTTAAGCGGTCCCTTGTCATCCAAGGGCCTTCCCGCCGCATCAACCACCCTGCCGAGCAGCTCCTCGCCCACCGGCAAATGCCTTGCCCGGTCTGAAGGACGTCTTCTGGGATGGGAAACGGAACCCACTTTGGGCAGGGTTTCAATCGCCTCGACCGGAAAAACGCGCGTACCCGGAAGAACGCCCTCAACATCACTATGCGGCATAAGAAGCAGCTTGTCGTCTTCAAAGCCGACAACTTCTGCTTCTATGCGCATCCCGCTTGGCAAGGGCACCCAGCAGGCACTGCCGACAGGCAGCTTCAACCCAACCGCTTCCATGACCAGACCGGTCACCCTGACCACTCTGCCAGACACGTGCATGGGTTCGACGAGCGGCAAAATTGCCCGGCTGTCATTCAAATACGACCGCCAGTGATCAAAACCCGTTTTTGTGCTGACTTGTGCTGTACTCATGATTTACTCAACCCAGTTCGACACTTTTCCCAATGCTGTCGTCAAACGCTGCCAGCGTGTCGCAAGCGATCCCTCTATCTGGTTGCTTGCCGTCTCCACACGACAGCTTCCCCGGGGAACCTGCTCTTCTATAATGCGCCATCCGGCCGCTTCCAGTTCCTGTCCTATCGCATCTTTTACAACAACCGCATCTTCCGGATTCAAATACAGTATGGAAGGCTGCTGCAGGGAAGGCAAATAACGCACCGCATCCGTGACAACCGGAACAATCAGATCCGGCTTGACCTCAAAGGCTCTCTTGATCATGGCTTTCGTAAAATCCAGAGCCAGTTCCAATATGTCATCGGCAATGGTTTCATTCGCTCTGGCCACATCTTCCGCAAAACTTTTTGCCACTGTCATCAAAACACGGACATATTCGTCGCCCTGGAGCTTGCCGTCATCATACCCCTTGGAAAAGCCTTCACTTTCACCCTGCCTGTATCCGTCTTCTTCCCCTTTTTTAAACCCTTCCTCTTCTCCCTTTTTAAACCCGGCTTCCTGTCCTTTTTCAAAACCTTCCTTGTAACCCTGTTCGTTACCTTCTTCCTGTCCCTTGATGAATCCTTCTGCCAGCCCGGCACGATAACCCGCCTCCTGGGCTTCCTTGCGCATATCCTCAATCAGGGCCTGCATGTCCTCAATGGTTGCCTGGGTAACCGTTGGCTCCAGTTCAAGAGACTCTTCCAGCTCGCTTTCCACTTCCGGTTCGGGTTCGGGTTCCGGCTCGGGTTCGGGAACAACTTCAACCACTTCCGGTTCCGGCTCGGGTTCCGGTTCCCCAAAATTGATCTCTGCCGGCACAATGGCTTTCCGTCTTTCCCTGCGTTCGGCCAGCTCCTCTTCCAGAGAAGCCATCTCCCAACGCTCATAAGCCGTCTGCTGCCCTTTTGGTAACGACCTATACAAACTGATCCTCTCCTTTGCCGCCTAATATAATCTGGCCCTCGTCGGCCAAACGACGTACCGTTGCCAGAATATCCTTCTGATTTGCCTCGACCTCGGACAGGCGAACCGGACCTTTTGCCTCCAGATCCTCTCTCAACATGGCCGCAGCACGCTGCGACATGTTCTTGAAGATTTTTTCGCGCAGTTCCTCATTGGCGCCTTTCAATGCAATAATCAGCGTATCTGACTGAACCTCGCGCAAGATGGTCTGGATACCGCGATTATCGATATCAATAATATTGTCAAAGACAAACATTTCATCCATGATCTCCTGCGCCATTTTTTCATCATATGCCCGCAGATGATCCATCACATTGCTTTCATACTCACTACTCATGTAGTTGAGAATTTCCGCTGCGGTTTTGGTTCCTCCCATTGGTTTTTTCTTCACGTTCTCATTGCCTGTCAACAATGTCATCAACACATCGTTCAACTCGCGCAATGCGGAAGGCTGCACCCCATCCAGGGTTGCAATTCGCAACACCACATCATTTCTTAAACGATCCGTAAAGAAACTCAACACCTCACAGGCATGATCCCTTTCCAGATGAACAAGAATCGTTGCAATAATCTGCGGATGCTCGTTTCTGATCAAATCGGCAACAGACTGGCCATCCATCCATTTCAGACTTTCGATACCACTTTCGTCGCGCGCGCCCAAAATACGGGTAATCAGTCCTTCAGCCTTGTCATCTCCCAAGGCTTTTGTCAGCACATCCCGAATATAGGCATCCGGATCCACACCGATATCCGTATTCTTGGAGGCCGCCGCCATGAACTCGATCAAAACCCTTTCCAGATTTTCCGCCGGCACCCCTTTCATGGTTGCCATTGCCGTACCCAGCTTCTGCACCTCACGCGGACTCATGAATTTCATTACTTCAGCAGCCTCACTTGAACCCAAAGCAAGCATCATAATGGCACTTTTTTCAGGCCCGCTTATCGGTCTGATAACCTCTTCAGTTTCCTCAGTCATTTCCCAGCCACTCCAGAATTATATTTGCAACCAGTTTCGGGTTTTCGCGAGCCAACGATCTTGCCGCCTCCAGCAACTGCTGGGAAGGATCTTCCTCGTCCTCAATTCTTACCCCACTCAAGGAAACCACTGCAGCGTCGTCATCCTCTGCCAATTCTCCCTCCCCACTTTCCTGAGCAGCTTCCTCTTCTGCCGCCTTGGCAGCTTCCTCTTCTGCCGCTTTGGCCGCCGCTTCGGCT
>CAZAIY010000016.1:0-10841 GCA_964485295.1 uncultured Oxalobacter sp.
GTATCTATGAATTGCGTCGTCAAAGAGAATATAGTCCGGAAGGCTGGAGACAAATTATGGATTGATTCCATATTTAATCTAAAAATAAAAGGGTTACAGATTTTACTGTAACCCTTTTTAATTCTGGTCGGGGCGAGATGATTCGAACATCCGACCCTCTGATCCCAAATCAGATGCGCTACCAGGCTGCGCTACGCCCCGAAAAATGAAATAATAACTCGTTCTGTTGATGTGGTCAATTGGTCTTTGCTGTTTTATCGTATTTTTTTTCTAAACTGTATCAAGTTACTTCCGTCTTGCAACAATCTGCTATTCTTTTTGCCATAGTTTGAGATAAAGCGTCACTTTCTGCTTCAACCATAATACGTAATAACGGTTCTGTTCCTGAAGCACGTATTAATACTCGACCACTTTCTCCAAGCTCTTTTTCAACCTTTTCTTTTTCTTTCAAAATGTTTTCGTTGTTTTTCCAATCAAAACCAGAAGAAATCCGTACATTGATCAAAGTCTGTGGAAAAAGTGTCAGTTCACTACAGTATTCAGATAATGACGTCTGATTCCGTTTTAAAGCAGACAAAACCTGAAGCGCAGAGACAATACCGTCACCTGTTGTTTGCTTATCAAGGCAAAGTAAGTGACCCGACCCCTCTCCTCCCAATATCCAACCACGTTTTTGCAGAGTTTCCAACACATAACGGTCACCAACAGCAGCTCGCTCAAATCGGATACCCATTTTATTAAAAGCCACTTCCAATGCCATATTGGTCATCAAGGTACCAACAACACCTTCAACCGGTTCGACAGATATACGATCCTTAACCATCAAGTAAAGTAACTGATCACCATTATAGATTTCTCCTTTTTCATCCACCATAATGATCCTGTCTGCATCACCATCAAAAGCAACGCCAATATCAGCTCCATGCATAACAACCGTATCAGCTACTGCCTGAGGAGATGTCGCACCACAACCATCATTGATATTTTCGCCATTGGGTTGAATACCAATCGCAATCACTTCTGCACCCAGTTCATGAAAAACGCATGGTGCGATATGATATGCCGCACCATGTGCACAATCGACAGCAATTTTCATGCCATGCAGATTCAAGTCATTCGGAAAGGTGCTTTTACAAAATTCAATATATCGGCCTTGCGCATCATCCAAACGTCTTGCTTTTCCTAATGCATCCGATTTAGCACATTCCATTGGACGATCCATCATTTCCTCAATTTCCAATTCCATTTCATCAGGTAATTTGTTGCCTGATGAAGAAAAAAATTTGATACCGTTATCATCATAAGGGTTATGAGAAGCGGAAATGACAATTCCAGCGGCAATACGTAATGCCCGGGTCAGATAAGCGACAGCAGGTGTTGGCATTGGACCAGATAACAACACATCCACACCTGCCGAGGATAAGCCTGCCTGCAAAGCTGCTTCCAACATATATCCAGAAATGCGCGTATCTTTACCAATCAGTACGGTTGGTTGAATTGCGGATGTCCCGGATCGTGTCAATACCTTTCCAGCAGCATAGCCCAAACGCATGACAAAATCAGGTGTAATCGGACTGATACCAACACGACCTCTTACCCCATCTGTTCCAAAATATTTTCTAGCCATTATTTTCCAAATACATTAGCAATAAATTTTCGACATTTTACCTTGTTGCACACCATACTTTAAGTGCATCCACTGTTTCACCAACATCATGTACACGAACAATATTGGCACCATAAGCAACTGCTGAAAGCACTGCCCCCAAATTGCCTGCCAATCGTTGTGAGACTTCCTTTTTTGTAATAGCTGCAATAATGGATTTACGCGACAATCCTACCAAAAGTGGCAACTGAAGATCATTTTTCATGGATCCCAAATTCTTCAAAAGCAACAGATTATGTTCTACCGTTTTACCAAAACCAAAGCCAGGATCTATACAGATTCTTTCACTGATCACACCTGCATTTTCAAGTTGCGTGACTCGATCTTTTAGAAAAAAAATTACCTCTTTTACCACATCCTGATATTTGGGAGTTTCCTGCATGGTCTTGGGTTCTCCTTGCATATGCATCACACAAAGCCCGCAATGACTTTTTGCAACTGCATTAATAGATGCCTGTAAACGAAATCCGGTAATGTCATTGATCATATCCGCGCCGGCTTTCAGTGTTGCCATCATCACTTCCGGTTTGTAAGTATCAATGGAAAGTGGTTTTCCACAATCCTTTAATGCTTCCACAATCGGCATAATGCGATCAAGTTCCTCTTCCAACGAAACAGGCTCTATCCCCGGACGAGTCGATTCTGCACCAATATCGATGATATCAACTTCTTCCTTGATCATTTGCTCCGCACGTTTGATGGCAGCCGATGGAGTAATATATTTTCCACCATCAGAAAAAGAATCTGGCGTAATATTCAAAATACCCATTACAAGAGGGCGACCATGCGATTGATCCAATTGAAACTGATAACGTCCACACTGAAAAAAAGATGTCATGTTTATTCCCTATTTTTTAATGGAAAAAGGGCCAGAATTTCTTCTCGCCCTTTTTTTAGTATTTTCAATTTTTATTATGCCGTTGCTGTTGCATTCTCGGACACATCACTAGGCTGATCATCTGAAGAAGCAGTCAGTGGTGTACCTGACTTGGGTGGACGTGGATCATTTCCTTCCATAATGTCATTTACCTGATCGGAATCCAAAGTTTCCCACTCCAGCAACATTTCTGCCATTTTCTCAACTTTGTCACGATTTTCATGTAACAGTTTTTTTGCCAGTTCATACTGTTGATCTAAAATGGCTCGTATCTCATTATCGACTTTTTGCTGAGTTGCTTCTGAAACTGTTTTTGCAGCCATACGTCCTCCATAGAACATATCCTGCTCAGTATCTTCATATACCATTGTCCCTAGTGTTTCAGACATACCATAACGGGTTACCATGGCTCTTGCAATTTTGGTAGCACGTTCAAAGTCGTTAGATGCACCTGTTGACATTTGATGCATAAATAGTTCTTCTGCAACCCGACCACCAAAAAGGATAGCAATCTGCTCAAGCATTTTGTCCTTATACATATTGATCTGGTCATGTTCGGGAAGCTGCCATGTCAAACCTAATGCGTGACCACGTGGCATAATGGTAACCTTATGCACCGGATCCGATTTTGGAAGCAGTTTGGCAACAACGGCATGCCCGGATTCATGGTAGGCCGTATTTCTACGCTCTTCTTCACGCATCACGAAAGATTTACGCTCAGGCCCCATTAGAATCTTGTCTTTGGCGTCCTCAAAATCCTGCATTTCAACAAGTCGCTTATTACGACGGGCTGCAAAAAGTGCAGCCTCATTGACCAAATTGGCAAGATCTGCACCAGAAAAGCCGGGAGATCCCCGTGCAATCACATCCGCTTTAACGTCTGCCGCAATTGGTACTTTACGCATATGAACAAAAAGAATTTGCTCACGGCCACGAATATCCGGCAAGCCAACCACAACCTGACGGTCAAAACGACCAGGTCTTAAAAGCGCTTTATCAAGTACATCAGAACGGTTCGTTGCTGCAACAACGATAACACCGGAATTCGGTTCAAAACCATCCATTTCAACTAGTAACTGATTCAGTGTCTGCTCACGCTCATCGTTACCGCCTCCCATACCAGCACCGCGATGACGTCCAACTGCATCAATCTCATCAATGAAAATAATACATGGTGAATGTTTTTTAGCCTGGTCAAACATATCACGAACACGTGAAGCACCAACACCAACAAACATTTCAACGAAATCCGAACCTGAAATGGAAAAGAAAGGAACTTTGGCTTCACCTGCAATTGCACGTGCCAATAATGTTTTACCGGTTCCTGGAGGTCCTACCAGCAAAAGTCCTCGTGGTATACGCCCGCCCAACTTCTGGAATTTATTGGGGTCACGTAAGAATTCAACAATTTCCACAACCTCTTCTTTAGCCTCATCACATCCGGCAACATCACCAAAAGTCACACTATTATTTTTTTCATCAATCATGCGCGCTTTTGATTTTCCAAAAGAAAAGGCACCTCCTTTTCCCCCGCCCTGCATCTGACGCATGAAAAAGACCCAGACTCCAATCAGGAGTAACATGGGGAACCATGACACAAAAATCTGGGATAGGAAAGAAGGTTCTTCCGGTTGTTTGACATCGAATTTGACACCATTATCAACCAAATCACCTATCAATCCTCTATCTAAATAGGTTATGCCTGTCTTAACCTTGCGTCCATCGGTCATATTAGCAACAAGAACTCTATCCTCAATAACAACATCCTTAACACGTCTTGCTTTGACTTCCTCAAGGAATTCAGAATACTGAATAGGTGCAGCTCCCGATGCTGTATCTCCACCAGCAAAATAGTGGAAACTCATAAGAAGAATGACAATAATGGCCCCCCAAACAGCGGACCTGACAAACATATTATGCACAATAACACCTCAAGCTTTTAATGCCTTTTTTATATTCTTGCATTTTACCCGTATTTCCTGTACTTCGCATCAGTTTAAAAAAAGCGATTTTCTAGAAAAAGAATAACAGGAAAATCTATGAGAACAAACTTAAATTCAGGGACTTTATATGAGGTCAAAATATCCCAATTCAAGACAACGTTTCGTTCATTTTATTTTCTTTCAGATTGTGGCCCAACAAATAAATTTCTGAAGATTGATTTCGACTTGCCTTTGGTTTTTTTGACACAACAAATTGAAAATGCTCACGAAACTTGTCAAGTATATCGTTATAACCTATTCCATTAAAACATTTTGCCAATAAAAACCCTTCTGCTTTTAAATAAGTTCGGGCAAATTCCAATGCCATATCCAATAATTCTTCCATCCTGGCGGCATCTGCTGAAGCAATTCCCGACAGGTTAGGTGCCATATCGGAAAGAATCACATCAACCTTACGATTTTCTAGCATTGCACCCAGTTTTGATACAACAGCTTCCTCTCTAAAATCCCCTTGCAAAAACCGAACACCAAAAATCTCTTCCATGGGCAGGATATCAATACCGATCACTTCCCCATTGATTTTTCCGGCTTTATTTCCCAATTTTCGTGTAACATATTGAGACCAACTTCCTGGAGAGGCCCCTAGATCAACAATGACCTGTCCACTTTTTAGCAATTTAACATTCTCATCTATTTCCATCAGTTTATAGGCGGCTCTTGAACGATAACCCTCCTTTTGTGCTAATTTAACGAATGGATCTTTTAAATGATTGTTCATCCAGCTTTTGTTGAATTTGTTTTTTGCCATTGGCACAATATCCTTTTAGGAAAAATCTTATGTTGAAATTAACTTCTACACAGCGACAAGCTTTTCGGGAACAAGCACATGATTTAAATCCTGTCGTCAGGATAGGTGATGCCGGATTAACTGAAAATGTTCTCAAGGAAATTAACAATTGTCTGGATGCCCATGGTCTTATCAAAATCCGTGTTTTTGGAGATGATCGTGAGAACAGAATCAGTATTTACCAGACCATTTGTACAACTTTACATGCTGCCCCTATTCAGCATATTGGAAAACTGCTTGTCATTTATCGCCCCAAAAAAGAAAAACAGGCGACTTCGCAAAACAAAAATCCTCTTGGGACAAGAGAAGTTAAAGTAACCGTTTCCAGTTCTGGTAACCGTTACAAACGCGTCAAAAAAGTTTTGTTAAAAGGTAATGAACGTATTACTGCTGGAGGCAAAATTAAGCGTGCAAAAAAACGCCAGACCAGTGTAAAGAAAAAAAATCTTTCCTGACTTAAATATAAAGAACTTCCAGCACTTCATATTCACGAATACCAGATGGTGCTTCGACTTCAATGATTTCTCCTGCATATTTTCCAATCATGGCTCTGGCAATAGGAGAAGTAATTGAAACTTTCATTTCCTTCAAATCTGCCTCATCATTTCCAACGATCTGGTAACGAACCTGCTTGCCATTATCCAGATCCTCAAGCAATACAGTAGCACCAAAAACAATCTTGCCATCAAGATTTAAAGTGGTTGGATCAATTATCTGTGCCGAACTTAATTTGGCTTCGAGCTCGGCAATCCTTCCCTCAATAAAACCCTGTCTTTCCTTAGCTGCTTCATATTCAGCATTCTCAGATAAATCTCCATGTGAACGGGCTTCTGCAATTGCTTGAATAACCTCATATCGATCCTTTGTCTTTAATCTGTGCAATTCATCACGCATTTTTTTTGCTCCAAGCACAGTGACCGGAATCATACCCATATTACTTGACATAAATTCACTACTCCAAAAACTAGCGAGGCCAATCATGGCACGGTCTTGCATGCCAATCTGACCTCGCAAAAAGATATGTTTAATACCTAGTGTAAAGTTTCATGCAGACCTTGTAAATCATAAACATGGATATCATCCAAATATGCCATGCCCTGTACACTAGCCTCTGCACCAGCAATTGTCGTAATCGCATTGACACGAGCGGCCAATGCCGATGTCCGAATAGCACGAGAATCTGCAATTGCATTTCTTCGTTCCTCTACCGTATTGATTACTAATGCAATTTCACCATTTTTGAGTAAATCTCCAACATGGGGACGACCTTCCGCCATTTTATTAATGGTTTCAACTTCCATCCCGGCTTCACGTATTTTTTCTGCTGTACCACGTGTTGCCACAATCGAGAATCCCAAACGAATCAGTTCTTTTGCTACTTTGACTGCACGAGTTTTATCACTATCCTTGATGGAAATAAATATTTTTCCTGAACGAGGCAACATCACCCCGGCGCCCATTTGGGATTTGACATAGGCCTCTCCAAAGGTTTTTCCAACTCCCATGACTTCACCCGTTGACTTCATTTCCGGACCCAAAATCGTATCCACACCAGGAAACTTAATAAATGGGAAAACAGCTTCCTTAACACTGTAATACGGAGGAATCATTTCCTTGAAAATGCCTTGATCATCCAAAGTTTTTCCCACCATACAGCGAGCAGCAATCTTGGCTAATGGCAAACCCGTTGCCTTTGAAACGAATGGAACCGTTCTTGACGCACGTGGATTGACTTCAAGTACAAATACCTTGTCTTTCAACTCGCCATTGACTTCTTCTTTCTGAATGGCAAACTGTACATTCATCAAACCGACCACATTGAGTGCTTTTGCCATCAAACCTGTTTGCCGTTTTAATTCATTGACGGTTTCACTCGATAAAGAATAAGGAGGCAAGGAACAGGCAGAGTCACCAGAGTGGACTCCCGCTTGTTCAATATGTTCCATCACACCACCAATAAAGGTACGTGTTCCATCAGAAATGCAATCCACATCAACTTCAATTGCATCATTTAAGAAGCGATCCAGCAAAACCGGAGAATCATTTGAAACTTTGACAGCTTCCCGCATATAACGTTCCAGAGCATTTTGCTCATGAACAATTTCCATCGCACGTCCACCCAGTACATATGAAGGACGAACAACCAATGGATAACCAATTTCTTGCGCCAATTTCAATGCTTCTTCTTCTGTACGGGCAGTACGATTGGGTGGCTGACGCAAATCCAGTTTCTGCAACAACCGCTGGAAACGTTCACGATCTTCTGCTGCATCAATCATGTCAGGAGAAGTACCAATAATTGGAACACCGTTTTTCTCCAGATCCAAAGCCAATTTTAATGGTGTCTGGCCACCATACTGGACGATAACCCCAATGGGTTTTTCCAACTCAACAATTTCAAGAACATCTTCCAGTGTCAACGGCTCAAAATACAAACGGTCAGAAATATCGTAATCCGTTGAAACAGTTTCGGGATTACAGTTTACCATAATGGTTTCATAACCATCTTCACGCATAGCCATCGCCGCATGGACACAGCAATAATCAAATTCAATACCCTGTCCGATTCGGTTTGGCCCCCCTCCCAGTACCATAATTTTCTGGCGGGCGGAAGGATTTGCCTCACATTCCTCATCATAAGATGAATACATATAGGCAGTATTTGTCGCAAACTCACCTGCGCAAGTATCAACCCGTTTATAGACAGGACGAATATTTAACTCATGACGTTTCTTGCGAACGGCTTCATCGGTTGTTTTTAAAAGCCATGCCAACCTGCGATCCGAGAAACCTTTCTGTTTCAATCTAAATAGGGTATCCCGATCAAGATCTGCCAATTTTTGTGTATCTATCCAAAGCTCAATATCAACAATATCTTTAATTTGGGCAAGAAACCAAGGGTCAATATCTGTCAGATTAAAAACTTCTTCAATGGTAAAACCTTGTGCAAAAGCATCACCGATATACCAAATACGTTCCGGACCAGGTTCACCCAACTCTTCCTTAATAATTTCAATATCTGTTGTTTTTTCATTCATGCCATCCACACCCACTTCCAAGCCTCGCAAAGCTTTTTGGAAGGATTCCTGGAATGTACGACCGATAGCCATGACTTCTCCAACAGACTTCATCTGGGTCGTCAAATGTGGATCTGCCAAAGGGAATTTTTCAAAAGTAAACCGCGGCACCTTGGTAACAACATAATCGATTGTAGGCTCAAAAGAAGCCGGTGTTGCACCACCTGTAATATCATTTTTCAATTCATCGAGCGTAAACCCAACAGCAAGTTTTGCCGCAACTTTGGCAATGGGAAAACCTGTTGCTTTTGAAGCGAGAGCGGAAGAACGTGAAACACGCGGATTCATTTCAATCACAATGATACGCCCATCTTTGGGATTGATGGCAAACTGGACGTTGGAACCTCCTGTATCCACTCCAATTTCACGGAGAATAGCAATGGATGCATCCCGCATGATTTGATATTCTTTGTCAGTCAAGGTTTGAGCTGGCGCAATAGTAATGGAATCTCCCGTATGGATTCCCATCGGATCAAGATTTTCAATGGAACAAACAATAATGCAATTGTCTGCTTTATCTCGAATGACTTCCATCTCCATTTCTTTCCAACCAATGACTGATTCTTCAATCAGCAATTCATTAGTAGGAGATGCTTCCAGTCCTCTGCGGCAGATGGTCTCAAATTCCTCACTATTGTAGGCAATTCCTCCTCCCGTTCCGCCCAATGTAAAGGAAGGGCGAATAATCACAGGAAATCCCATTGTTCTTTGAACTTCCCATGCTTCTTCAAGAGAATGGGCAATACCTGAACGGGCAGATTCCAGACCGATTCTTGTCATTGCCTCCTTAAATTTGGAACGGTCTTCAGCTTTGGCAATAGCCTCAGGAGAAGCACCGATTAATTCAACACCATATTTTTCAAGAACGCCATTGTTATATAAATCCAGTGCACAATTTAATGCCGTTTGCCCACCCATTGTTGGCAAAATCGCATCCGGACGTTCTTTTTCAATGATGCGTTCAACAACACGCCAGTTAACAGGTTCAATGAAAGTAACATCTGCCATTTCAGGATCGGTCATAATAGTTGCAGGATTACTGTTAACTAAAATAACTTTATACCCCTCTTCACGCAGTGCCTTGCAAGCCTGTGCACCAGAATAGTCAAACTCACATGCCTGTCCAATAACAATCGGACCGGCGCCAATAATAAGAATGCTTTTAATATCAGTACGTTTAGGCATATTTTTCGCTATTATTTCTGTTTTGCTTTCTCCATCATTGTGATGAAACGGTCAAAAAGGTAACCGACATCACCTGGTCCTGGAGAAGCTTCTGGGTGTCCCTGAAAACAAAACGCTGGTTTATCCATACGTTCAAACCCCTGCAAAGTACCGTCAAAAAGAGAACGATGCGTTACACGGCAATTAGAAGGAAGTGTTTCTGCATTGACAGCAAAACCATGATTCTGAGAAGTAATCATCACTTTTCCCGTATCCAGATCCTGAACTGGATGATTGGCGCCATGATGACCGAACTTCATTTTTTCCGTTTTGGCACCTGAAGCCAATGCCATAATTTGATGTCCAAGACAAATACCGAATACAGGTATACCTTTATCAATCAAAGTCCGAGTTGTTTCAATTGCATAAGTGCAAGGTTGCGGATCCCCGGGACCATTTGATAAAAAGATACCATCCGGTTTATACGACAGGGCCTCTTCTGCCGTAGTTTTTGCAGGAACAACTGTTACACGGCAATTTCGTTCCGCCAACATACGAAGAATATTACGCTTAACACCATAATCAAATGCAACCACATGATATTTGATGTTTTCCGACTGACCATACCCCGTTTCCAAACGCCATTTTGTTTCCGTCCACTCATAAGGCTGACTTGTCGTTACTTCTTTAGCAAGATCAAGACCTGTCAGCGATTTAGCAACACGTGCTTTTTCCAAAGCCAGTTTTTCATCTGTTCCGGTAACAATAGCAGCACCTTGTGTGCCTTTTTCTCTCAAAATACGTGTCAATTTGCGAGTATCAATACCCATAATTGCCACAATATTATTTTCTTTCAAGTAATCCGGAAGCGACTGGGTTGTTCTGAAATTGGATGTTAATGGCAAGATATCTTTAACAATCAGTCCTGCAGCATGAACACGAGTTGACTCAACATCCTCCGGATTCACTCCCGTATTGCCAATATGAGGATAAGTTAATGTAACAATCTGATGACTATAACTGGGATCTGTCAGGATTTCTTGATAACCGGTTATGGAAGTATTAAAAACAACCTCTCCAGAGGTTTGGCCTTCTGCGCCAATGGAATAACCACGGAAAATAGTACCATCAGCCAAGGCCAGAATAGCTGGTACTTGTTGCCCTAATGGAAATGACAAAGGTAACTCCTGTCTAATTACTATAGTAGCGCCACATCATTAGGTCGCATTAAGCTACCGAATATATTTTTCTTATTCGGTAAAAACTT
>CAZAIY010000017.1:0-10812 GCA_964485295.1 uncultured Oxalobacter sp.
ATGGGTTTGGGCATCATCGAGATATTGCAGACGATGTTCGAGATTGCGTAAAAATGTGTAGGAATCCAAAAGCTGATTAGCAATAGCTGTTTCAATTTGCCGTTTATTGGCAAGGATACGTAAAGTTTCACGTGTTGAGCGGTTCCGAAATGCAATGTCCCGTCCGCCACGAATCAGCTGGAACATTTGCGTTAAAAACTCGATTTCCCGGATGCCTCCCCGTCCCAGCTTGACGTTATTATTGCGCTCCGGATACATTTTTTCCTGCCGCAGGACTTCCGCGCGAATTTGCTGATGCATGTTGCGGATGGCATCAATGACGCCATAATCCAGATAGCGTCTGTAAATGAATGGAAGCACAATATTTTCCAATGCGACTATATTTTTCTGATCTCCGGTAATGGCCCGTGCCTTGATCCATGCATAACGTTCCCATTCTCTTCCCTGAACAATGAGGTACTGTTCAACGGCATTGATGCTGCAAACGAGCGGACCGGAGGCGCCATTGGGACGCAAAGCCATATCGACACGAAAAACGAAGCCATCTTCACTGATCTCGGAAAGGGCATTGATAAGACGTTTGCCCAGTCTTGTAAAAAATTCCTGGTTTGAAAGACTGCGTTGTTGCGGTGTGGTGGTTTGCGTATCCCCATTTTCCGGATAGACAAAAATGAGATCAATGTCCGATGAGACATTCAGTTCTTTTCCGCCCAGTTTCCCCATCCCCAAAACGATGAGTTCCTGCTGCTCACCTGAACTCGAACCGATAGGCGTGCCATGGGCGGCAATCATGTCCGCCTTTAATGCATTGAGCAGGGTTTTTACGGCAAATTCGGCAAAATTGGTCATCGTCTCCAGTACTTCTGCCAGGTCTGCTTCACCAGAGAGGTCGCGATGGATTAAACTGGCTACCACAAGATTTCTTAAACGTCGCATGGCGCGAGGTAAGGGAAATCCGGATGACGTTTCATTTTGTAACAGTGCCGAAAAATCCAGTGCACAAAGGTTATCCTGTACAAGTAATTCAACCTGTTTTTTTCTTGCCGGATGATCCGCGTTAAGCCAATGAAGGTAAAATCTTGAAGCTGTTTCTGCAGAAATAAGAGAAGATGCCATATTCTTGAGCTAAGGAAATAAATGTTTTATTAAAAGCGTCAACAATATTGTTATTTGTCGCGTTTAAGAAAATAACAAACTGAATTTTAATTTTACGCTTAACCACGGATTTTTTATTCATGCAGCCGGAATTCCCTCAAACACAAAAAAATCTGAATACCTGGCAACAGGTACGGATGCACTGGCAGCGAATAACGGCCAATCCGGATTCCCGCCTGATGCGCCTGTCCCGTATTGTGCTTAAAACATTATTAATGGCGTATTTTGTTTTTTGCGCCTTGTTTTTGTGTATGCGATACATTGTATTACCACAGGTTGGTCAATATAAACCCAATGTGGAAAAAATACTGGCCGAGGAGTTGGGGCATCCGGTTACGATCTCGAAAATTGATGCTTCCTGGTACGGTTTTTACCCCATTTTGAAACTGGATGAACTCGTTTTGCATGCCCCTGACGGGAAAGCGCCCTTGCGTTTGCCAAAAGTGAAGATGGCGATTTCCTGGAGGTCATTTTTTGCCTTGGATCTCCGTTTGGCTTTTTTGGAGATTGATCGTCCGGAATTGAATATTTTCCGTGATAAAACCGGTCGGATTTTTATAGCAGGATTTCCTGTCGATGGCAGTGAAAACAAGGAAAAAAGCGGGCTGGACTGGGTTTTGGAACAGAACACCATTACCATCCATGAAGGAACAGTCCGTTGGCTCGATCATATGCGCGATGCCCCGGAACTCGCCTTAAAAGAATTGAATTTTATTCTTAAAAATGATGGACAGCATCATCGGATGCGTTTTCTGGCAAGTTCAAACATGACGCAGTCAGGTGAAATTGATATCAGGGCCCACTTTGTCCATCCCCTTTTTCAGAAAAAACACTCCGATATTTCAAAATGGAAAGGGGAAATCTATGTGGCTTTGCCTGATACGGCATTGCAGTTATGGAAACCGTATATCGATCTTCCCCAAAAACTGAAAAAGGCAACAGGAAGCATCCATGCATGGATCAGACTTGACGAGGCAAAAATCGCGGATCTGACGATGGACGCAAATCTGAGTAAGGTCGCTGTGCAGCTTGAACCTGATTTGCCTGTTTTGAATCTGCATCGGATATCAGGAAGGGTTTCCGTAAAAGAACTTTTTGATGTTGCTTCGGATAAAACCGGTTTTGCCTTAGGAAAACGGCCTCATGCCGTAACACTGACGGATCTTTCCCTGGAAACGGCTGATGGATTGACGGTAGAAGGATTCGATTTTTCTGAAAACTACAGACCGGCGGTTGAAAACAGACCGGAAAGTACCGAGATTACAGTAAATGATCTGGATCTGGCTGCCATTATTAAGCTGGCAAAATATTTGCCATTACCGGTTGAGCAGCAAAAAGTATTAAGAAAAATATTGCCATCGGGCACCCTGGATCAATTGACTGCCCGGTGGGAGGGAAATTATCCTGATTTGAGTTTATATCACTTAAGTGGAAAATTTTCGAATGTATCGATGAATGCATTTTTGTTGCGGGATCTGGATCCGGAAAAGACATCTTCCCCTCTTTTGGAAATTCCGGGATTTAAAAATCTGACAGGAAAGCTTTCGATAAATGAACACGAAGGATCCATTGAATTGAATTCCAAAGACGCTGTTTTAAATCCGGGAGCCTATTTCCCTAAACCGGATTGGAATTTTAATGATCTGGCATTGCAGGCAAATTGGACATTGTCGGCCGAAAACCAGCTCGATCTTGCCATTGACAGGATGGATTTTGTATTGGATGGCGTGTCGGGTTCCGTAGCCGGAAAATATAGCAGGTTTCTCAACAGGGAAAATCCGGATGACTTCGGGACGATTGATTTAACCGCCCAGGTTAAAAGCGTTGATGTTGCCAAAGTCAAGCAGTTTGTCCCCCTCAAAACAGCGGAAGCCTTACGTACCTGGTTGACCAGGGCCTTTGAAAAAGGGACAGCCAATAATGTGGATGTTCATCTGAAAGGAGAATTGTCCCGGTTTCCTTTTGTCAATCAGGAAAAAGTCGCCGCTGATGATGAATTTCGTGTTCGCATGGATATCAGTAATGCGACCTTGAATTATGCCCCGACCTTACTGACAGGAACGGGTGAACCGGCATGGAAATCCATTGAAAAAATCAATGGATTTATGACAATAAAAGGGCCGGAAATCGCTATTCATGCTGATTCAGCTGAATTAAACAAAGTGACTTTATCGGAAGTGGATGTCGTCATTCCCGATATGCTATCGGATCAGGTTCTAGTTAATGTGACAGGAAAAGCGAATGGGGAATTGCAGCATTTTGTCGATTTTACGAATGCTTCTCCGATTAATGACGTTATTGGCGGATTAACAGAAGAGGCAAAAACAAAAGGGCCGGCGGATTTGATTTTGAAAATGCAGTTGCCGCTTTCGGACATGGATCATGCAAAAGTCCAGGGAACACTTCAGTTTTCAAATAATGACATTGTTCTGTTTCCTGCTCTTCCTGTTCTGACAGCAACGCAGGGCAAGGTGCATTTTTCAGATGAGGGATTTGATCTTGAAAATATCAAGGCACAATTTCTTGGCGGAAACGTCCAGATTTCCGGCGGGACAAAAAATGGCGACTCAATTGTGAAAGCAAATGGGACGATAACAGCGGAAGGCCTGCAAAAGAACTATACGGGAAGCCTGGGTAAATTAATGAAAAAATTGTCAGGAAGTATGCCGTATACCCTGTCCATTGTTCATAAGGCACAGTCCAAATCAGGCTATCCGGATGTGCTTTGGGAATCGGATATGAAAGGATTTGGTATTAACCTTCCTGAACCGCTCGGAAAATCGAAATCGGATTCCCGAAAATTGCATGTAACGGCAAATGCGCTTGAGACGTCGGGTAAAACCAAACGTGACACCATCAAAATTTCATATGGATCGACATCGGCTGCCCATTATGAACGTCAGAAAGTAAATCGTACCTGGCAGCTCACAAGAGGGGGGATCGGCATTAATACGAAACCGGTACTGCGTCAGGGTGTCTTTCTGAATCTTAGGATGAAAGACCTAAATGTCAATACCTGGCTGGACATTTTGAATGAGTTGATGGCAACCGGGAATAAATCGGCCGGCAATAAAAACGAAAACAGTGAGGCGGAAAAATATGTCGATCCCCAGCAATTTTTCATTCAGGCAGACAAACTGACCGCAATGGATTTTGTGCTAACGGATGCCGTGATTCGGGGAAGCCAGAAAACAAATAGCTGGCAGGCATATATCAATTCCAATGAATTAAAGGGAAATCTCATATGGGAAGAATCGGCCAAAAAGGAAGAAACCGGCAAATTGATCGCACACTTTTCCAATCTGGTAATACCACGATCTGAGCCGGAAAAAATAGAAGATATTATTAAACGGGACAGCATACGCAATATCCCGACACTGGATCTGATTGTGGATAATCTGACCCTGTTTGATATCAAGCTGGGACACGTTGAATTGGTTGCCAATAACATTACGCATCAGTCAGGACGGGAATGGCGGCTGAGTCGTTTGGATATCACCAATCCTGATGCCAAATTGCATTCAACTGGTAACTGGATCATTGACAAAACCGGCGCAAAAAAAACCAGTATGGTTTATACACTGGATATTTTCAATGCGGGCAAACTTTTGGACCGCTTTGGGTATAAAAAAATCCTAAGTGCGGGAAAAGGTAAAATGACGGGCAATATCAATTGGCTTGGTCTGCCTTATTCTCTGGATATTCCCACTCTTTCCGGCCAGATGGAGCTAAATATTGGAAAAGGGCAGTTTTTAAAAGTGGATCCCGGTATTGCCAAGCTTTTGGGTGTCTTTAGTTTGCAGTCATTACCGAGAAGACTCACACTGGATTTTAGGGATGTTTTTTCAAAAGGGTTTGCTTTTGACGAAATCGTGGCTCGTGTGGATATCGATAAAGGTATAGCGAAGACCGAAAATATGACGATGAAAGGGGTACAGGCAACCGTATTAATGAATGGCAGTGTCGATATCGTCAAGGAAACCCAGGATCTGCATGTGGCAATTTTGCCGGAAATTAATGCAGGAGCGGCTTCACTTGTCTATAGTTTAATCAATCCTGCTGTGGGCGTCGGATCCTTTCTTGCACAACTGTTTTTACAAAACCCGCTTTCCAAAACATTTACCTATGAGTATCAGATAACCGGTTCATGGACGGAACCCAACATTAAAAAAGTACAAAGCAAAGAGACTCGGACGAAAAAAACGAAAGACCCGGCAACATCAACAGATGAGGATGAAATATGACAAAAGTAGCTGCAATACAAATGGTTTCTGCCCAGGGAATAGATGAAAATATCGTTACCGCCCGCAGATTGATTACTGAAGCCGCACAAAAAGGCGCTGAACTGGTGGTTTTGCCGGAGTATTGGCCAAGTATAGGACGTACTGACAGGGAAAAACTGGCGCAGGCGGAAGTTCCCGGTTCCGGACCCATTCAGGATTTCATGTCAGCCATAGCAAAGGAACAGAAAATCTGGTTGATTGGAGGAACCCTGTCTCTCGTTGCTCCGGAAGAAAACAAGGTCTTGAATACGACTTTGGTCTATAACCCCAGGGGAGAGCAGATTTCCCGTTATGACAAAATCCATCTTTTCAGTTATGCCTCCGGACAGGAAGCCTATGATGAATCGAAATATATTTCTGCCGGAAATGATGTCGTGTCATTTGAGGCGCCTTTTGGCCGTGTCGGTCTAACGGTTTGTTATGATCTGCGTTTTCCTGAACTTTTCAGGGCATTTGGAGAATGTGCCCTGATTGTGGTGCCGGCCGCCTTTACCTATACCACGGGTAAGGTCCATTGGGAAATTCTGTTAAGAGCAAGAGCAATTGAAAATCAGTGCTATGTACTGGCCGCCGCACAGGGAGGTCGTCACGAAACGGGCCGCAGAACCTGGGGACAGACACTTTTGATTGATCCATGGGGTGAGATCAAGGCACAATTAATGGAAGGTGAGGGAGTGGTAATGGGAGAAATCGAACAGGAAGTATTAAATCAGATTCGGGAAAAACTGCCGGCATTGAAACACAAGCGGCTATAGTAAAAATAGCGGTTTTTTGGCAATGTTTGATTGAATCTTCTAAAATTTCATTAAGGTAAATTTCGGGATAATATTTCATGCAAATACAAAACAAGCAGGATCAGCATCTTGCCATCGCCCGTCAGATTCTTCTGACTCCCAATGAGCTGGATGAATCCAGGTTGTTCAAAGCTTTTGGAACCGTTTTTACGCATCAGGTCGATTACGCTGATCTGTATTTTCAGTTCACCAAAAATGAAAGCTGGAGCCTGGATGAGGGAATTGTTAAAACGGGAAGTTTTTCAATTGATCAGGGTGTTGGCATAAGAGCCGTATCGGGTGACAAAACGGCTTTTTCCTATTCGGATGAAATTTCTTTTCCTGCGCTGATCTCCGCTTCGGAAACCACCCGGACAATTGCCCGGCAGGGTGCAGGTCAGGTCAAAGTTGCCACTTCCTTTCAGCCTGTGAAAGGACATGATCTGTATTTGCCTTTGGATCCTTTGCAATCCATCAGTGCACAAGAGAAGGTGCTGATTTTGAATCAGATTGACCGGTTGGCAAAAGCGGCCGATCCCCGCATTATTCAGGTTATGGCAAGCCTCGCCGGAGAATATGACGTTATGCTGGTTGCCCGTAGCGATGGCGCTTTGGCTGCAGATGTTCGTCCATTGGTCCGTTTATCGGTAACTGTGATTGCCGAACAGGATGGCCGCCGTGAAATGGGAACAAGTGGTGGAGGTGGACGTTATGATTATGCCTATTTTTCTCCATCCCTGATCCAGCATTATGTTGATGAAGCCGTCCACGCCGCTTTGGTCAATCTTGATGCCCGTCCCGCACCGGCAGGAACCATGACGGTTGTAGTGGGATCCGGCTGGCCCGGCGTGTTGCTGCATGAGGCGGTCGGTCATGGTCTTGAAGGGGATTTCAACCGGAAAGGATCCAGTACCTTTTCCGGTATTCTGGGAGAACAGGTGGCGGCAAAAGGGATTACAGTAGTTGATGATGGTACGATTGCCAATAGACGGGGATCATTGAATATTGATGATGAAGGAACACCCACCCAAAATACAGTGCTGATAGAAGATGGAATATTAAAAGGCTATTTGCAGGACACCATGAATGCCCGTCTCATGAAAATGAAGCCGACAGGAAATGCAAGACGGGAATCCTATGCCCATCTTCCCATGCCACGGATGACAAATACACTCATGCTTGGCGGCAGGCATGAGCCGAATGAAATTATTGAATCCGTGAAGTACGGTATTTACGCTGCCAATTTTGGTGGTGGACAGGTGGATATTACAAATGGAAAATTTGTGTTTTCGGCAAGTGAGGCCTATTTGATTGAAAACGGTAAAATCACGCATCCTGTCAAAGGCGCCATGCTGATTGGAAATGGTCCGGATATCTTGCGGAGGGTTTCCATGATAGGCAATGATATGTCTTTGGATCCGGGTATCGGTATTTGTGGCAAGGATGGACAAAGTGTCCCTGTCGGAGTCGGTCAGCCAACGTTGCGGATTGAGGACGTAACAGTGGGAGGAACCAATTAAATTCAATATCGTTCGACATATTTTTTTAAAATGGAGTATACTGCAATAAATAAATAATTTTTTAGTTGAAAATGTTGAATTTAGTTTGCTTTTTCTTTTTTTACTTTAGCTATTCCAACCCAGTGGCGGTGGAAGAGCGGTTTTCATCCAAATAAGAAACAAACCGATTTTCGACAAACCGCCAGAAATGGCGGTTTTTTTGTTGATTGATAGCAGATACAGGAAAAATTATGCAACACCAAACTGATGATTTGAGAATTCTCGCCTTAAAGGAATTGACGCCTCCTTCTCATTTGATCCGGGAATTTCCTTGTACGGATAAGGTTGCTTCGACGGTGGCGAATTGCCGGACGGCGCTTCATCGCATTTTGCATGGAAAAGATGACCGTTTAATGGTGATAGTCGGGCCTTGTTCCATTCATGATCCCCAGGCTGCGCTGGAATATGCGTATCGCCTGAAAGAAGTTCGGGAACAGCTTGGCAAGGAATTGGAAATTGTCATGCGGGTCTATTTCGAAAAACCGCGTACAACCGTCGGCTGGAAAGGAATGATCAATGACCCCCGTATGGATAACAGTTTCCAGATTAATGAAGGCCTGCATATAGCCAGGGAATTGCTGCTCAATATTAATGATCTGGGAATGCCCGCTGCAACCGAATTTTTGGATATGATCAGTCCGCAATATGTTGCCGATATGATCAGTTGGGGGGCAATTGGAGCCAGAACCACTGAATCACAGGTCCATCGGGAACTATCTTCCGGGCTTTCTTGTCCTGTGGGCTTCAAAAATGGAACGGACGGAAATGTAAAAATTGCGATTGATGCGATTAAAGCGGCCTCGCATCCGCATCATTTCCTGTCAGTGACAAAAGGCGGGCATACAGCTATTTTTGCTACACGGGGCAATAATGACTGCCACATAATTTTGCGAGGAGGTAAAAAACCGAATTATGACAGACGCAGTGTTGAACTGGCCTGCCGGGAAGTTGCCGCAGCAGGACTGCCTCCCAGAATTATGATTGATGCCTCTCATGGCAACAGTTCCAAAAAAGCAGAAAACCAGTTACCTGTTTGTGCAACAGTCAGCCGAAGCATTGCAGCAGGGGATATGCGGATTATTGGTGTTATGGTTGAATCGCATTTGATTGCCGGCAGACAGGATATTGTCCCCGGACAGCCTTTGATTTACGGACAATCGGTTACGGATGCCTGTATTGGCTGGGATGATACGATCACCATTTTGAATGGCTTGGCCGAAGCCGTGAAAAAACGCCAGGACAAGGTCAGGGAGACAGTGGAATAATCTGAGATTCGGTGTTTAACCTATTCTTGTTGCTGCTTCAATTTTATCCAGAATGGCCTTGATTGCAAGATCAAGGCCTTTTCCTTTGCAATAGTTGGCTTCAGTAAAAAGCGTGGCGCGTCCTTCCCTGACAAGTTGCTTGGCGTGTTCTTTTGACCCCGTTTTTTGGGGATTGTAGACAGCTATGGCATGACCTCCCTGTTCCTTGGTCAATCTCATGCAGGGAATATCGGTTTCACCGTCTCCAATAAAAATGATGTTTTCAAAAGGAACCGGGCGTTCGTTTTGGGGGACGAATTTGTTGATGACGGAATTGTCATGTACGTCCAGACTGCCTTTGTTAATTCGAAACAGATATTGCGTTTTGGTTGTGTAATTGACAGCCAGTGCAGGCCAGCAGGCAATGTCGTTATGATCAAACATGAAAGCGGAAGCATACACTTTTTTGAATTCCGGAAAAATCCGGGTGGCTTCAATCATTTCCCTGATACCGGAAGAGATAATGAAATGCTCCAGTCTGATATTTTTTCTTTTTGCATAGTCATTGATACGTTTGAACCAGTTTAGGACACCCGGAAAAAATTGAATCTGTTTTCCATAGTCATGAAAATCCGATTTCCTGACAGAGATTTCTTTTTTGTTGGCTTCCCGAAGCATCAGCCACATATAAGCCAAAATGGTATCCATCTGGTTGGATTGGGCCAATTTGCCGGCTTCTTCCCAAAATGACCGGGGATCAATATTTAATCGGGGAATAAAATCATATTCCTGCATATTGCCAGGAGACAATGTGCCGTCAAAATCATAGGCGATGGCAACGGGAGTGCCCTGTCTGTTTTTTTTACTCAATGTTTTCATTATCCGGCCTGCACAAAAGAGGCATCCGTCGTAAAAACCGGAATGGATCAATCCCTGAAATTATTGAATTCCAGTGGCAGATCCGTGATTTCTTTTTTTAACATGGCAATGGTTGACTGAAGATCATCTCTTTTTGCGCCATTGACACGAACGGAGTCGCCCTGAATGCTTGCCTGAACTTTAAGCTTGCTGTCTTTGACCAGACGGACAATTTTTTTTGCCGTATCCGTTTCAATGCCGTTACGGATTTTGATGACCTGTTTGACCTTGTCGCCACTGATTTTCTCGATTTTTCCTTCATCCAGAAAACGAACGTCTACGTTGCGTCGAGTCATTCTTCCTGTCAGGACATCTTTTAATTGCTTGAGTTGAAATTCGGAATCCGCAAAAGCGGTCAATTCCTTATCTTTCTGCTCGACTCGAGCATCACTGCCCTTGAAATCGAAACGTGTACTGATTTCTTTATTGGTTTGTTCAATGGCATTTCTTACTTCAACCATATTGGCTTCGGATACAACGTCAAATGATGGCATGTCGCTCCTTTCAGTTAGAGGGAAGGGGGATAATAAAAATAAACCACTATAATATAAAACAAAATCGTTTTCTGCTACCCGGATGAAACAATAGCACCTATAATTTTCGCATGATGCAAACCCCTCTTTCGATTAAAACCGATTTTTCGTTACAGGCATACAATACATTTGGTATTCATGCCTTTGCAAAGAATTATTTGGCGGTTGAAACAATAGATAACCTGCAGGCAGTTTATATGGATTCGGCATTGAAAAACCTGCCGAAATTTGTGCTGGGCGGGGGAAGCAATGTTCTTTTTACAGGAGATTTTCCCGGTCTGGTACTGCATGTCCGTCTAAAAGGCAGATCTGTTTCGGACGAAGATGATTCCCATGTTTATTTGACA
>CAZAIY010000018.1:0-10746 GCA_964485295.1 uncultured Oxalobacter sp.
TTTCTTTTAATTATTCAATCCGCTTTTACACCAACTGCTGCAACGGGCGGTTTTGCCGGTGCCACTGTATTGGCGGCAATTCAATTTGGTTTTGCCAGAGGCATCTTTTCCAACGAAGCCGGAATGGGAAGTTCTCCTATTGCCCACGCAGTTGCAAAAACAGACAACCCTGTTACTCAAGGCTCCCTTGCCATGATAGGCGTCATGATTGATACACTTGTTATTTGTACATTAACTGGCCTTGTCGTTGTGGTAACAGGCGCATGGAAAACAGGAGCAAACGGTGCAGCCATGACCAATCTTGCCTTTCAAAACGGGTTATTCGGATTTGGAAAATATATTGTTACATTCGGATTGGTATTTTTTGCTTTTTCTACCCTAATTGGCTGGAGTTTTTACTGTGAAAAATGTACCCAGTATCTTTTTGGAATTAAATCGAATATTCCATTCCGATTAGTCTGGATTCTTTTAATTCCAGTAGGGACTCTTCCACAAATAGATTTGGGATCTCTTTGGCTCGTCGCCGATACACTTAATGCTTTAATGGCTATTCCAAACTTGATTGCGTTAACTTTACTTTCCCCTATCGTTTTTCGTTTATCACGTAATTATTGGAAAAATCTTTAAGAAAACTCGGGGGTGCGGACAAAAAATAATTTTTTCTTTTTTTTACATCGTGATATCTTATATCTAGTAAAAAAAGGAAATAATTTTCGTCTGACCAAGGAAATGTTCATGTCAGCTGGAATACATGATACTCTCAAAAAAATCCATACCAAACCTTTTACATGCTCCATACATGGTACAAGTATTGAATTGGCTCTAAACGACCAACTTTGGGATGACGGTTCCTATCTTTTCTTGGGATACAACACAAAAAAACCGCAACAAATCATTATTGCAGGACATCCTGCCAACCTTCATATTGAAATTATTCCTGAAGACGCACCTCAACGAAAAAATCCTTTTTCCCTTTCTCAAAAAGAAGGACAAGACACTATTGTCTGGTATGAAAATGCTTTAACTACCCTATCTGCAGCATATGATTTCCTAAAAGAATTTGAAGAAAAGCAATCTTTTATTTTAAATGGAACGTTAAATAGCGAAATCGAAAAATATTACGATCACGAAAAATTCGTTGAGCAACTGGATTTTTTTTCTCAAATACTGAAAAACCATACTTTTACTTTTGCAAAAAAAACGGAACTGTTAAAACCCGTTTTCATTTCCATAAAACAGATTTTGGAAAACTGTCATATTCCAGATAACCTAAAGTACGAAGAATCCTTTTTCTTTCAGAACATCATTGAACTTCAAAAACATGTTCAGGTAATCATTGAAGAAACCCTCAAAACAAAAGAAGACATTATTCCGGACTTCAAATCACTTGCTAGGCATCTTGCCGATACTTTAAAAATAATCCATAACAATCATCAAAATGTTATTCAAAGCCGGAAACTCTCTCAAACAAACAAGGAAATAAATACGATTGAAAAAACATGTTATGAATTAAATCAAATCTTGAGCGAAAAAAAAGAACTCCAGCAGGCTATGCCTCATATCGAATATGAACTAGCACTTTGTAAAAACGTCTGGAACAATTCTGCCATTGACTGGCAAACCCGATTAAATGCCGCAACACATGCTGTTGAAAGGATTTCTGATGCAATTGATCTAGCAGAATCAACTGCCATTGAAAATAAAAAACAATATGCAATCATTCCGGATTTATCACGTTTTACAATTGAAATAAATAAGCAAATCAAGGAATTGGATAAAACCGGATTTAAAGCTATAGCATCTCCAATAGCTGATCGTTTTCTTCCAAACATCAATGAAAACAGAAAATCTACAGGACTAAATAAAATAGTCAGACAAGATTTCGTTGATAATATGAAAATAGACTCGCTGTATATTGTTGTCACAGAAAATAATGGGCAAAATACCACAACTTTGCATTTATACCTGACAAATACTTACACACAACATTTTTTATATGTTTTGATACTTAACAATAAGATTTTCAAAATGAAATTAACCGAACAAAAAACACCCTTTTTGTTAATATAAATAATTTATAAACCACTTTTTTCTTTTGTATTTCCACATCCATAAAAAAAGAAAAGTTTTAAGAAGGACAAAACATCCTACAAGTGCATTTTAATGTTAATATGCGTACTGTTTTAAAACTTATTTTTTCTTTTCATATAGAGTTGAATTAATAAAAAAGAATTATTTAGTAATTTTTATAGGGGGAAAAAGCACTTTACAAGAGCTTTTTCCCTTTTCTTCTAACTTAACCAGGAGTTACTGTGGGAAATTCTGCTATTATCGAATTGCGGAACGTCTCCAAATTTTATGGTGATACACCTGCTTTACAAAATATCAACTTGGAAATTGCCAATGGAGAATTTCTAACTCTCCTTGGTCCATCAGGTTGCGGAAAAACGACTATCTTACGCCTCATATCAGGCTTAGAAAAACCCAGTCAAGGAGCTTTATTACTGAATGGAACTGATATTGCCGAAACTCCACCAGAAAAAAGACAGGTCAATACCGTTTTTCAAAATTATGCTCTTTTCCCTCATATGAGTGTATGGGACAACGTTGCTTTTGGTCTGAAAATGCAACGCATACCAAAGGAAAATATAGAAAAACAAGTAAATAGTATTTTGCAATTAGTTCATTTGGATTCTTTAGCCAAACGAATGCCACAACAGCTGTCCGGAGGACAACAGCAAAGAGTTGCCATTGCAAGAGCTATTGTAAATAATCCATTAGTACTTCTTTTAGATGAACCTTTTAGTGCATTAGATTTCAAATTACGCAAGCAATTACAACTTGAAATAAAAATGCTCCAAAGAGAGCTTGGTATTACCTTTGTCTTTGTAACACACGATCAGGAAGAAGCATTTGCCATGTCAGACAGGGTCGTTGTCATGAATGAAGGCTCTATCAAACAAATTGGTACACCACAGGAAATTTATGAAGAACCAGAAAATCTTTTTGTAGCGCGTTTTGTCGGTGAAATAAATGTCCTTGAGGCAACGATTAAATCTGTACGTGAAGATGGCGCCTATATTGCTGATGTGGAAGGTATTGAATTTCCTTTACGTAGCAACCGGGAACATATTCCAGGTGAAAATGTTAAAGTCTTGTTACGTCCAGAAGATCTGATTGTCTACCTCGAAAATGATAAAGCATTAACGCCTCCATACTTTTCCGGACACATTGAACATACTGTCTACAAGGGCGCTACTGTTGATATTTTGCTTACTTTGGACAATGGAAAATCATTGCAGGCCGCTGAATTTTTTAACGAGGATGATGAAGATATTTCATATCGAAAAGGAGACCGGGTAGTTGTAACTTGGGTAGAAGGTTGGGAAGTTGTTTTAAATGAGGAAGGAAAATAATGCCGATGATAGAATCCACCCGAAATCGTTCTTTCTTTCGGCGATTTAGCATCGGTTTGGCCTGTTTATGGTTGGGGGTCTTTGCACTTTTGCCAACTGTTGCGCTATTACTAGTTTCTTTCTTGGATACAACCGAATTGTATGCCTCCATTCCACTACTAACATTAAGACACTATCTGGAACTTTTTGATCCCGTTTTTCTTTCCATATTATGGGAAACCATTCGTCTCGCCATATTCAGTACATTATTGTGCCTTTTTCTTGGCTATCCCTTTGCCTATATAATCGCACGATCCAATTCACGAATTCGTCCTTGGTTGTTACTTTTGGTCATCATTCCTTTCTGGACAAATTCACTCATCCGTACTTATGCTTTGATCCTCATGATTGGAGCACAGGGCATGGTCAACAAAATTTTACTTTTCGGTGGAATTATTAATGAACCTTTGCAAATGATGTATACCGACTTTGCTGTATTTATCGGACTAAGCTATACATTACTTCCTTTTATGGTTTTACCATTGTATTCCTCTATTGAAAAACTGGATGGCACTTTGATTGATGCCGCAAAAGATTTAGGAGCCAGTCGTATACGCGCTTTTTGGCATATAACGCTCCCCCTAACATTGCCAGGTATTGTCGGTGGATGCATGTTGGTCTTTCTGCCTGCATTAGGATGTTTTTATGTTCCTGAAATCCTTGGCGGATCCAAAAACATGCTGTTAGGCACCTTCATCAAAAATCAATTTTTACTAACAGAAAATCTGCCTTTAGGATCTGCCGCAAGCACCATTCTTACTTTCCTGTTGATCGCCATGGCACTTTTATACCGTTTTACAAATAAGCGAAGCCGTGCAGAAAATAAAGGTTTACTGCCCGTTGATGTTAACAGCAATTCTTCAATTGATACTCCTTAAAATGGGATAAAAACATGTTTAACAAATACCTAAAACGATTTTATCTCTTTTTAATTTACGCTTTTTTCTATATCCCTTTATTAGCTGTTTTTATTTATTCATTTAACACAAGTAAATATACCGTTAACTGGACTGGCTTTTCCTTGAAGTGGTATGAAGTACTTTTTAATAACTCTGCATTACTTGATGCAGCCATTAATTCCCTTTCTGTTGCTCTGTGTTCTGCAACAACTGCCACTTTTTTAGGAACCATTACAGCACTTTGTATAAAAAGATATCGTTTTCCTGGACGTCAAACGCTTTACGGTTCTGTACTGCTTTTGACGGTTTCACCTGATATCGTAATGGGCATATCCTTGCTTCTTCTTTTTCTGGCATTGAAAATGGAACTTGGTTTTTTTACCCTTTTCATTGCTCACACAACACTTTGTGCGCCATTCGTAACCATTACTGTTTTATCCAGACTTGCCGAATTTGATGAACGTTTAATTGAAGCTGCCAGAGATCTTGGTGCTTCAGAAGCAGAAGCTTTTCGATACATTCTCTTGCCATTGACCGCTCCAGCTATTGCTGCCGGATGGTTATTAAGTTTTACTTTGTCTTTAGACGATATTTTGATCAGTACATTCACAACCGGACCGTATTTTGAGGTTCTTCCTGTTAAAATATATTCTATGGTCAAGTTAGGAGTAAAGCCTGATATTAATGCTTTATCCCTTGTCATGTTCGTTTTAACTTTAATTTTTGTTATACTCGCGCAATTTATTTATCAGTATCGGAGAAAATGATGCTTTATCCCTCCTTTCTTTCTCGTTTTTTGCGTTCTGCATTTTATCTTGGATGCATACTGCTCCTATGTTCGCTAATCGGAATGAAAAGCGCTAAAGCAGCAGGTGGTCAAGTAGTCGTTTATAACTGGTCGGAATATATTCCACAGGAAGTTTTGGACAACTTTACCAAAGAGACTGGAATCAAAGTGGTGTATTCCACTTTTGAATCTAATGAAGCCATGTATGCCAAAGTGAAAATGTTACGCGGCAAATCCTATGATGTAATCGTACCATCTGGATATTATGTAGATATTATGCGTCAGGCCAACCTTTTGCAAAAAATCAATCATGCAAAAATTCCTAACTTAAAGTATCTAGATCCAAAAATTTTAGATAAAGAGTTTGATCCAGATAACCACTACAGTATTCCTTATATGTGGGGAGCTGTTGGTCTTGCATATAATACCAAATACATTCCAAAGGGTTCTTTAACCAAATGGATGCAATTGCAAAATCCAGAATATAAAGGACGTATCATCATGACAGATGATTTACGTGATGCTTTCGGTTTAGCTTTGCTTGCACAAGGTCGCTCCTCCAATACAAAAAAAGAAGCGGATATCAAATTAGGCTATAACTTCTTGGCAAAACTCAAACCTTCCATTCGGGTTTTTGACGTTACTGCAATTAAACAGGCTTTGATTACAGAAGAAGTCTGGCTTGGTCCAATCTGGAATGGGGATTATCTTGTTGCAAAAGAAGAAAAACCAGAACTTGAATTCGTATTTCCTCAAGAAGGAGCCATACTTTGGGTAGATAATTTTGTTATTCCTGTTGGCGCTAAAAATGTAGATAATGCCCATACATTTATTAACTATATGCTACGTCCAGAAGTTGCAGCGGCATGCGTTCAAGAATATAAATATTCCACACCCAACTTGGAAGCCGTTGAATTGTTGCCATCAGATTTGCGTAACAATACGGTGTTAATACCTGGGAAAAAAGAATTACAAAATGCTGAATTCACAACTGGAGTAGGTAATGCTTTAAAAATTTATGAAAAATATTGGGAGCAGCTTAAAACTTTAAACTAATACTTTTTCGTAGTTCAATTATGCGCTTTTATTAACGGGATGCTTTTGCATCCCGTTTTTATATTCAAATTTTATAAAATTCTTTTTATACTTAAAGGCATTTAAGCACTTGCAGTTCAAAAGATTTACGGTACACTTTAACATTCACTATTTAAAGATAAACAACATCTTGATAAATAGCTTTTTTAACATCTTTTTTAGTTCAACATTCCAGCAAATGATGCTTTGTGAGTTTTTGAAATTCCTTTTTTTCTCCTACCCACCGGAATCAGAATATGGGATGGTTATTTGAACCTGCTACATGGGTAGGATTAATTACCCTTGTCGTTTTAGAAATCGTACTAGGAATCGACAATTTAGTATTTATTGCTATTCTTGCCGATAAACTCCCTGCTCGCCAACGAAATAACGCCCGTATTATTGGGCTATCTTTGGCACTGATCATGCGATTGCTAATGCTGACAGCCTTATCATGGATGTCAAAGCTGACAACACCTCTTTTTTCCTTATGGAATATTTCCTTTTCTGGACGGGACATTATTTTAATATTGGGTGGTTTTTTTCTGTTATATAAATCCACGACAGAACTACATGAACGCGTTGATGGAAAAACACATATTCGGACGAAGGAACGAATCGTACCTTCTTTTGCTATAGTGGTTACTCAAATCGTTGTTTTAGATGCGATTTTTTCAATTGACTCTGTTATTACCGCTGTCGGTATGGTCGAACATTTGTCTATCATGATGATGGCTGTTGTCATTGCAATAGGCATCATGATGATCGCTTCCCGCCCCCTTACGCTGTTTGTAAACGCACATCAAACAGTAGTCGTACTTTGTCTTTCCTTTCTTTTAATCATCGGTTTAGCTTTAATTGCAGAAGGAGTGGGATTTAAGATACCAAAAGGTTATCTTTATGCCGCCATTGGTTTCTCTATTCTTATTGAATTCTTAAATCAACTCGCCCAACATAATCTAGCCAAAAACATGGCTCAGATTCCATTAAGAGAACGTACTGCAGAAACCGTCCTGCGCCTTTTAGGGAGTAAATCGAAAGCAGAAAAAGAATTTGAACCTGAATTTCCGGAAGAAAAAAAAGAAGAATCCGCTTTCGCAGAAGAAGAACGTATCATGGTCAGTGGCGTCTTAACATTAGGAGAACGCTCTATTCGTTCTATCATGACTCCGCGCACAGAAGTTTCCTGGATTAACCTGGATGATGACCTTGAAACAATCCAACAACAACTTCGAACGATTCCTCATAGTTACTTTCCTGTTTGTCGTGGACAACTTGACAATGTAATAGGCATTGTCCGGGCACAGGACATGATGGATGATATCTATTCAAACATTCCCATAGAACATTCAAAAAGCATTAAAGAACCTGTTGTCATGCCGGAATCTGCAGGCGTTTTAAAGGCCATGTCTATTTTGAAGCAAACTCGTGGACAACTTGCTTTAGTAGCGGATGAATATGGTTCTATTGAAGGGCTTCTAACACCTATTGATATTTTAGAAGCAATTGCAGGTGAATTTCCTTCAGAAGATGAATCTCCTTCTATCATCGAGGAAAAACCCGGAATCTGGATCATGGATGGCGCCACCAATATATATTATCTGGAACAGATTCTGGAAACAGATGGGCTGGCAGATGAAGACGATGACTATACTTCTCTTGCAGGACTATTACTTGAACGTCTTGGAACAGTTCCTTACGTAGGGCAAGTACTCAACTATCATGGTTTTCGTTTTGAAGTACTTGAAATGGAAGGGCGTCGAATTGCAAAAGTACTAGTTACTGAACAAGAACCACCTCCTTCAGAAGAAAAACGTTAATGACTATTAAAAATTCGGTTCTGTCAAAAACGTTGAAAGTTGTATGAATCACTTTTATAAACATTTCTTTATCATCACAGGCGCCCCAAGTTCCGGCAAAACAACACTTTTAGATGCTTTAGAAGACCGTGCCTTTCGAGTCATGAAAGAAGGTGGCCCTTTCATTATTGAAGATCAGATTACAATTGGCGGTAATGCACTGCCATGGAAAAACCAACTGGCTTATTCCGAACTTTTGCTCAATTGGGATTTACGTTCTTATAGAGAAGCACTAAACCAAAATCAGTACCCTATTTTGTTTGATCAGGCAATACCTGACATCATTGCTTTTCTCAAATACCATCTCCTGCCTGTACCACCTCATTTATACAAGGCAGCAGAAAAATTTCGCTACAATAAAAAAGTATTGATTATTCCTTTTTGGGAAAAAACATCTGAAAAAGATCCATCACATTCGCAATCACTTAAAGAAACACAAAGATTACTTGATGCAACTTTATCCGTATACGAACATCTGGACTATGAACCTTGTATCCTACCTCAAAAAAATCTTGATCAACAAATTTCATTTATAAAAGAAATGACAAATAAATCTTTTTAGTTTTTTTTGCGTGCTACCATTCCAATTAAAGCGGATAAACCGTTATGTCCCTCCCCTTCATGAAGTAATGTGTCATAACTTTTCATTTCCAAAATATCCAACATGGAAAATGCGTCTTTTAGCATAGCTTCTGTATACAGGTGGTTAAAAATAGGAGGCCCGCCAGTTTTGTATTCAAGCTGCTCAGTGCGATAACCGCATAACATCAATATTCCTCCGGGTTTGAGAGTTGCTATGCAATTTTCAAAGAGACTTTTACGCATGTTTGGCGTTGCAAAATTAACAAAAATCAAAATAACCGCATCATATTTTTTTTCTTCCCAATTCCAGCTACTAATGGAAGATTCTGCAAAATTAACTTGAACACCTTTCTTTTCAGCTAATTTTTTTGCTTTTTCAACAGCAATCCCTGACAAATCAAAAGCATCTACGAACAGTCCTTGTTCTGCACACCAAACACTATTTCTTCCTTCTCCATCTGCCGGAATCAAAACCTGCATACCCGGTGTAAGCCAGTCTGCCTTTCCGACAAGCCACTCATTTGGATTCATACCATAAAAATATTCTGCTCTCTCATAACGAGCATCCCATATTTTCCTATTCTTTTCTTTTGGATCACTCATCTTTGGATAGGTGTATTTTATCTAATCAATTTCAACAGCACTTCCGTTAATTCTGGCGAATGTTCTTTTGCCCCTGCATGTCACTTTTCCCACTGTTATATACCGATCCCAAACTCGTCTGACATTACGGATACTCCCTGACCCTTTTTATACAGAAGCCCATTTTCAGGTTGTACCTTCAAATCACTCTGTTTAGCTGCCAGAAATAACACGGGAGTTTTCTAACCTGCATATCAGCCAATCCGATCCATGCCCGCCAGATGGAATGGCTGTCGCATCTGGTTTTTAAAAATTCCTTTTTAATCATTTTTTCTATGAAATATATTTTGGTTGTATTTCAAATAATAGGTTTTATCTTTGATAACCTTCCAAACGATATAATGGGCCAGCCGCATTCCCATTGCCATTCGATACAGCTTTACGATACCAACTTTTCGCCATTTCAATATCTTGTGCTACACCTTCTCCATATTCATAAGCAACCCCCATCAAATATTGGGCATCGCCATAATTTTGATCAGCCGCTTTTCTGAACCATTCAACTGCTTTAATAAAATCCTGTTCAACACCATATCCGACCAAATGAAGCGCCCCATAGTTCGTTTGCGCTCTGGCATAACCCTGTTCAGCTGCTTTTTTCAACCAGACTGCTGCTTTATCCCGATTACGTTTTACTCCCTGCCCACGCAAATACATCATGCCGACTTTATATTCACCTGCAGAATCTTTTTCATTGGCTGCTTTTTGATACCAATAAAACGCTTTTTCTTTATCCTGCACAACCAATTCACCATCAAAGTACATTTGACCCAGTTTCAACATTGCACCGGTATGTCCATATTGAGTTGCTTTCATTAAAAGTTTCAGTGCTCTGCTTGTATATTTTCTATTACAGGCTTCAATTCCTTTTTGATACTCTCTTTTACCAATTCTGATACGATCCAAATCTTCTTTATTACTAACTTGTTCTTCCAAATCTTTATTTACAACGTGTTCTTTGATCACAGGAACTGTCTCATGGTTATTTTTTTCAACTCCTTCCTGTGCCAGTACCATTGATGAGAAAAAAACAGCCGCTATTACAATCGGGAATAAAAAATTTCTTTTTTTGTTCTGCATCGTTTTTATCCTTTTTTTATTGCGTTCCGATTACCAGATAAAATTTTCTCTTAACATACAGAAAAGGCAGACATTCTGTCCGCCTTTTCTGTATGTAGATAAGTCGCTACTCCACTTTATTATCTTTTCTTTTCATCAATTCATTCAAAATTTCTTTTGCCTCTTCCTGACCCTGTTGTGCGGCCAAGGAATACCATTTAACCGCTGCATTTTGATCAATAGCAACACCCAATCCTTTTTCATAGGCAAGGCCTAATGATGCTTGGGATTTGGCATCTCCTTTTTCTGCTGCCATCTGATACCATTTGACGCCTTCTGCATAATCCTGTGAGACACCTCTTCCCGCAAAATACATTGAACCGATAGCC
>CAZAIY010000019.1:0-10564 GCA_964485295.1 uncultured Oxalobacter sp.
GCTCGGGCCAAATGGTGCCGGAAAAACAACTTTAATATCGATTATTGCTGGATTGACCCGAGCAGACTCAGGCCATGTTCGGGTTATGGGCCATGATGTCATCCATGATTTTCAGCAATCTCGTAAAAAACTCGGTGTTGTTCCTCAGGAACTGGTATTTGATCCATTCTTTACCGTAAGGGAAACCCTAAAATTGCAATCCGGTTATTTTGGCATCAAAAAAAATGATGACTGGATTGATGAAATCATGCATAACCTGGATTTAACGGATAAGGCCCATGTTAATATGCGGGCACTTTCAGGGGGAATGAAACGAAGGGTTCTCATCGCACTTGCTCTTGTACACAAGCCTCCTGTTATTGTCCTTGATGAGCCTACAGCCGGAGTTGATGTGGAACTCCGTCAAACACTCTGGCAATTTATTGGCCGTTTAAATCAGGAAAAACATACCATTGTATTGACAACCCATTATCTGGAAGAAGCACAAACCTGGTGCAACCGGATTGCCATGTTGCAAAAAGGAAAAATTGTTGCTTTGGACAAAACCGACTCTTTGATTAAAAAGGCATCAAAAACACGTCTTGTATTAAAAATAACTCAAGGTACCCTGCCCGAAGAATTCCGTCATTTATCCATTACAGAAAATACAGATTCGAATTCATCTACATGGATTTTGCAAATCAATCACTATTACGACATTGAGAAAATATTATTGACACTAAAGAAAAAAGGGATCGCTGTCAGCGACATCCAGTTAAAGCAGCCTGATCTGGAAGATGTATTCATTCAGATCATGAATACACGGGACAGTTAACATGTTTACTTCTTCATTTTTAACCCTTTTTTACAAAGAAGTATGGCGGTTCTGGAAAGTGGCAACACAAACCATTACCGCTCCCATTCTGACAGCATTGCTTTATCTTCTGATATTCGGCCACGCCCTGGAAAATCACGTCCAGGTCTATGAAGGCATCACCTATACCGCTTTTCTGATACCGGGACTTGTCATGATGAGTGTTTTGCAAAATGCTTTTGCCAATTCATCTTCTTCCTTAATACAGTCAAAGATAAACGGCAGTCTGGTTTTTGCTCTTTTGGCACCCATCTCATACAGGGAATGGTTCTTTGCCTATTTGTTTGCTTCTATTGTGAGAGGTGTATTGGTGGGTCTGGGTGTTTTTCTTGCGACATTCTGGTTTACAAGCATCCCTTTTGTTTCCCCTCTCTGGATCCTTGTCTTTATGTTTCTGGGTGCGGCTATTTTGGGAAGTATGGGAATTATTGCCGGAATTTGGTCAGACAAATTCGATCAATTGGCCGGTTTCCAAAATTTTTTGATTATGCCGGCGACTTTTTTATCCGGTGTTTTTTACTCGATTCATTCCTTGCTGCCATTTTGGCAAACCGTTTCCCGATTCAATCCATTTTTTTATATCGTAGACGGTTTTCGTTACGGTTTTTTTGGAAAGTCTGATGTCGATCCATTTTTCAGCCTGACTATTGTTGCCACTTTTTTTGTTTTTTTATCCCTAATAACGATATATATATTGAAAAGCGGGTATAAATTACGTCATTAAAGCCGTAGAATACTGATTTTTCTTGCTCAAATCATATTTATTTAAATGCAGGAAAAAAATAAATTATAAAAATCATTTTTCCCTATCAGTATTAGTATTTAATAATGGATAAGTTGATTATTTCCGGTGGAAACCGTCTTTCTGGTGAAATTTCTATTTCCGGTGCAAAAAATGCTGCGTTACCCATTTTATGTGCAGGACTTTTAACTACGGATACATTATCCCTTTCTAATGTCCCTCGTCTAAGAGATGTACAAACCATGTTGTTACTTCTGGAACAAATGGGATTAAAAATAGAACAGAATGGTAAAAACATTACACTAAACGGAAGTCACATCCATAATTTTTGTGCCCCTTATGAACTCGTTAAAACGATGCGGGCGTCCATTCTTGTTCTGGGTCCGTTAATCGCCCGTTTCGGTCAGGCAAAAGTTTCCCTGCCCGGAGGCTGCGCAATTGGTTCCCGTCCTGTGGATCAACATATCAAGGGATTAAAGGCTTTAGGTGCGGAAATTGAAATCAAGGAAGGCAATATTCATGCCAAAGCCAATAAATTGCGTGGAACAAGAATTACAACGGACATGATCACGGTAACAGGAACGGAAAATCTCCTTATGGCAGCCACACTGGCTGAAGGGGAAACGGTTCTTGAAAATGCTGCTCGCGAGCCGGAAGTGACTGATCTTGCAAACCTGTTGGTTAAAATGGGCGCTCAAATTGAGGGAATTGGAACAGATCGTCTTGTTATCCATGGTGTGGAAAAATTGCATGGCGCCTCTCATCAGGTTATTGCTGATCGAATTGAAACAGGAACTTTTTTGTGTGCCGTCGCCGCAACAGGAGGGGATGTCACACTTCATAAAACACAAAACAAAATTTTGGATGCCGTTATTGATAAAATAAAGGAAACGGGTGCGGAAATTACCCATGGTGATAACTGGATACGCATTCGCATGAACAGACGCCCTAAAGGAGTCAGTTTTAGAACAACAGAATATCCTGGTTTTCCAACAGACATGCAGGCCCAATTTATGGCAGTCAATTGCATTGCCTCCCAGGCAAGCCACGCTGTTGAAACTATTTTTGAAAATCGTTTTATGCATGTACAGGAACTAAACCGGCTTGGCGCAAAAATCAAAACGGAAGGCAATACCGCTTTTATCCAAAATGTCGATAAACTGATTGGTGCGCCTGTTATGGCAACCGATCTTCGCGCATCAGCCTGTCTTGTTATTGCCGGTTTAGCCGCTCAAGGTGAAACTCATGTCAATCGCATCTATCATCTTGATAGAGGATATGAACGTATTGAAGAAAAATTAACTGCAGTTGGTGCCAATATAAGAAGAGTCAAACAATGAATCAATCTGAAAGCAACAACCCACAGGAACTCGTATTAGCTCTTTCAAAAGGTCGTATTTTTGACGAAACCATTCCTCTTTTAAAGGAAGCCGGAATACAGGTTCTTGAAGACCCCGAAACCTCACGCAAGTTGATATTGCCGACGAATCAGCCAACTGTCCGGGTTATTATTGTTCGGGCAACAGATGTTCCAACCTATGTTCAATATGGAGCAGCGGATTTTGGGGTTGCCGGAAAAGATGTTCTTCAGGAGCATGGCAGTGCCGGACTTTATCAACCAATTGACCTGCAAATTGCAAAATGCCGGCTGTCTGTTGCCGTACGGAAAGACTTTGATTATGGCAATGCGATCAGGCAGGGAGCCCGTTTGCGTGTTGCCAGTAAATATGTACAGGCGGCCAGGGAACATTTCGCAAAAAAAGGCGTTCATGTTGACTTGATTAAGCTGTACGGATCAATGGAACTTGCTCCATTGGTTGGACTCGCTGATGTTATTGTTGATCTGGTCAGCACAGGAAACACATTAAAGGCAAACAATCTCGTTGAAGTTGAAAAAATACAGGAAATTACTTCCCGTTTGATTGTCAATCAGGCGTCACTGAAATTAAAACGCCAACTGCTTCAACCTATCATGGATGCTTTTAAAAAAGCCTCTACAGCAATGGAACAGACATCATAGATTAACAACGACATATGTATTGAAAGAAAAACATGGCTATCAAGATAAATCGACTGGATACGCTTCAGCCAGACTTTGATTCCCGACTCATGCAACTTTTGGCAATTCATCTCCAGGAAGATGAGTCTATTGATAAAGTGGCTGCCGATATTATTGCCGACGTCAGAAAAAGAGGGGACATGGCTGTACTGGAGTATACCAATCGTTTTGATCGGCTTTCCGAAAAATCGTTATCTTCACTCGAAATTCCTGTAACTGTCTGCCAGTCCGCCCTGAATTCCCTTCCCATGGCCAGTCGGACAGCATTGAAAACGGCAGCAGATAGAATTCGTTCCTACCATGAACATCAAAAAGAAGCCTGCGGTGGTTCCGGCTATACCTATACAGATGAAAACGGCACTCTTTTAGGTCAAAAAATAACCCCTATTGACCGGGTAGGCATTTACGTTCCCGGGGGTAAAGCCGCTTATCCCTCTTCCGTTCTGATGAATGCCATACCGGCCCAAGTTGCCGGCGTTCCCGAAATTATGATGGTCGTGCCAACACCCGATGGTATTCGAAATGAGCTTGTACTTGCCGCGGCGGGTTTGGCCGGCGTCAATCGTATTTTTGCAATTGGAGGAGCCCAGGCAATTGCGGCACTGGCATATGGAACCGAAACCATTCCAATGGTAGACAAAATTGTCGGTCCGGGAAATGCTTTTGTTGCTGCTGCGAAACGACGCGTTTTTGGACAGGTCGGTATCGATATGATTGCCGGCCCTTCAGAAATACTGATCCTTTGCGATGGAACAACCGATCCGGATTGGATCGCAATGGATCTCTTTTCTCAGGCCGAACATGATGAATTGGCACAATCCATTCTGATTTGCCCTGACAACGATTTCCTTGATCAGGTGCAAAACAGTATCAATCGACTTTTGCCTCAAATGGCACGACAAGAAATCATCCGCACCTCTCTTTCCAATAGGGGTTTCATGATCAAGGCCAAAGATATGCAGGAAGCCTGTTTGATTTCCAATAGAATTGCACCGGAACATTTGGAGGTTTCCACTCAAAATCCGGAAAAATGGTTAAGGCAGCTGCGTCATGCGGGAGCCATTTTTTTAGGCCGTTTCACATCCGAAGCTCTGGGAGATTATTGTGCCGGTCCCAATCATGTTTTACCGACTTCCCGTACTGCCCGTTTTTCATCTCCGCTTGGCGTCTACGACTTTCAAAAACGCTCCAGTATTATTCAGGTCAGTGAACAAGGTGCCCATATATTGGGTGAAATTGCTGTTGAACTGGCCAATGGAGAAGGCCTGGAAGCGCATGCAAAAAGTGCGGCTTATCGTATAAAAAAAACCAAATCCTGAAAATCCCGTTTATATCTTGAATAAACCATAACAATATGTCTCTGATTGAAAATATCATTCGCCCTGACGTAAGAATACTGGACGCCTATCAGGTGCCTGATTCCACGGGTTACCTTAAATTGGATGCGACGGAAAACCCTTATCGTCTGCCGGAAAACCTGCAAAAAGAACTGGGAAAACACCTATCCCATATTGCAATAAACCGTTATCCCGTTCCGTCTTATAAAAATTTAAAAGAAAAAATCAGAAACATAATGGGTGTTCCTTTGGGTTATGACGTCATGGTTGGTAACGGCTCAGACGAACTCATTGCCATTGTTTCCACGGCATTAGCCCGTCAAGACAGACTGGCAAAAGTTTTGGCACCGGTGCCCACTTTTGTCATGTATGCCCAATTTGCCCAATTTTCAGGAATGCAATTTATTGGTGTTCCTTTAAAATTTGATTTTTCGTTGGATAGACAGGCCATGCTTGATGCCATTTCGCTTCATCGCCCTTCGGTTTTATACCTGGCATATCCTAATAATCCAACGGGAAACCTTTTTGACAAAAAAGACATGCTCGCATTGATGGATGCCATGAAAGATATTGGAATTGTTATCAGTGACGAAGCCTATCAGCCATTCGCACAAGTCAGCATGATGTCTTATTTGCCGCAGTATCCCAATCTTGTTGTTATGCGAACGGTATCCAAGCTGGGTTTGGCCGGTGTTCGTCTGGGATATATGTCTGCATCCCGGGAACTTTTAACTGAATTTGACAAAGTTCGTCCGCCATACAATGTGAATGTATTAACTGAAGCCGCCGTTGAATTTGCGCTTGATCATATCGAAGTATTTAACGGACAGGCAGCCATTTTACGCGAGGAACGCGCCAATTTATCGGATGCTTTATCAGCCTTGCCAGGTATTGAAGTATTACCCTCCTCGGCCAATTTTCTATTGATTCGTTTAAAAAATGCCAATACTGTTTTTGAAAAATTGCTAAGACATAAGGTTCTGATTAAAAATGTAGGTAAAATGCATATATTGCTTGAAAATTGTTTACGTATAACAATTGGTACACCTGAAGAAAACCAACAATTTTTGGAAATCTTCAAAACATGTCTTTGTTAACCTAATAAAAGAACTGTTATGACCGCCCCAAGAACTGCTGAAGTCACACGCAATACGAAAGAAACCCAAATCCAGATTACCATTAATCTGGATGGAACCGGCAAATTGGATTCTTCAACAGGAATCCCTTTTTTCGATCATATGCTCGATCAGATTGCAAGACATGGTTTAATTGATCTGACAATAAAAGCCCAAGGGGATTTACATATCGACGCCCATCACACTGTTGAAGATATTGGTATTGTCTTTGGACAGGCAATTGCCACTGCAATTGGAAATAAAAGTGGTATACAACGTTACGGTCATGCTTATATTCCACTGGATGAGGCATTATCCCGCGTTGTCATAGACTTTTCGGGACGTCCTTATCTGGTATTTAATGCCTCCTTTGTCCGTCAATTGTCCGGAACATTTGATATGGATCTGGTACAGGAATTTTTTCAAGGTTTTGTCAATCATGCCCGGGTTTCATTACATATTGATAATTTACGTGGGCAGAATACGCATCACCAATGTGAAACCATATTCAAAGCATTTGGAAAAGCATTACGGATGGCAATTGAATATGATCCCCGCGCTCCTGATGTTATTCCATCAACAAAGGGATCCTTGTAAAGTTTTTTTGAGCATGGTTATGCTAATTCATTTTTATGAAAAAAATCGTTGTTGTTGATTATGGAATGGGCAATCTACGTTCTGTAGCTCAAGCCCTGCATGCAGTTGCTCCTGAAGCAGACATTAAAATTTCCGGTGAAATTGCAGATATTCGAAATGCGGAACGTATTGTTTTGCCTGGACAGGGTGCCATGCCGGATTGCATGCTTTCATTACGTCAGTCCGGGTTGCAGGAAGCGATGATTGAAGCGGCACGATCAAAACCCATACTGGGCATTTGTATTGGTGAGCAGATGCTGTTTGAATGGAGTGAGGAAGGAAACACCCCCGGATTGGGTCTTCTTCCTGGAAAAGTCATTCGTTTTCGCCTAGAAAATCAATTGCAATCGGATGGAACAAAATATAAAGTTCCACAAATGGGATGGAATCAAGTTCAACAAACAATATCCCATCCATTATGGCAAAATATTGCCGATAACACTTATTTTTATTTTGTACACAGTTTTTATGTTGTCCCGGAAAAAACCATTCACATAGCAGGCCAAACTGAATATGGCTTAACCTTTTGTAGTGCAGTTGCACATCAAAATCTGTTTGCAACCCAATTTCATCCTGAAAAAAGTGCTACGGCCGGATTGCAACTTTATAAAAATTTCATAAATTGGAATCCTTGATTTAAACTGGATTTTTAAACAAAAACTATTTTTCATTTTTGGCTTTTTGTTATGCTGCTCATACCTGCTATAGATCTCAAGGACGGTCGTTGTGTCCGTCTTAAACAAGGTGACATGAACCAGGCAACTGTCTTTTCTGAAGATCCTGCTGAAATGGCGTTACATTGGGTTACTCAGGGCGCCAGACGATTGCATCTGGTCGATTTAAATGGTGCTTTCGCAGGAAAACCTGTTAATGAATCTGCTGTAAAAAGTATTATCCAAACCGTACAAAATTATATCGATGACAATGATCTTGACGATATCCCCATCCAGCTTGGTGGAGGTATTCGGGATTTGGATACGATCGAGCGTTTTCTGGATCATGGTTTAAGTTACATTATTGTCGGCACTGCTGCTGTCAAAAACCCAGGTTTTTTACAGGATGCCTGCGGTGCTTTTGCTGGCAACATTATTGTCGGTCTGGACGCACGGGATGGAAAAGTCGCCACTGACGGATGGAGCAAATTATCCAGACATAATGTTATAGAACTGGCTCAAAGGTATGAGGGTTACGGAGTTGAATCCATTATTTATACCGATATCGGGCGTGACGGCATGATGTCCGGCGTCAATATCGAAGCGACTGTCAAACTGGCCCGATCTGTTCGTATCCCCATTATTGCTTCCGGTGGGGTTCATGATATCCGGGATGTCGAAGCGCTTTGCGAAGTTCAACATGAGGGCATTGAGGCAGTCATTTGTGGACGCTCCATTTATGAGGGGACATTAGATCTTGCATCTGCCCAAATTCGGGCAGATGAATTAACTGATGAATAACCTTTTCATTCAATCGGCAATAAACCCGACTATTTTATATGCAAACAGCAACGTAAATTTTTGTTGCATTATTCTTACACAGGAATTAGCACCATGCTAGCAAAAAGAATTATCCCTTGCCTTGATGTAACCGCAGGTAGAGTTGTCAAAGGTGTCAATTTTGTTGGACTTCGAGATGCAGGAGATCCTGTTGAAATTGCCCGTCGTTATAACGAACAGGGTGCAGATGAACTCACTTTTCTGGATATTACCGCATCCAGTGATCAACGAGATATCATCTTGCATATTATTGAAGCCGTTTCCGCTCAGGTATTCATTCCCCTTACAGTTGGCGGAGGTGTCAGAACAGTCGAAGACGTTCGGCGCCTGTTAAATGCTGGAGCGGATAAAGTCAGTATCAATACATCTGCGGTAACAAACCCTCAATTGGTGGAAGATGCTGCCAAACGTTATGGTTCCCAATGCATTGTTGTTGCGATTGATGCAAAACAGGTCGCACCTGACCGTTGGGAAGTTTTTACTCACGGGGGAAGAAATCCAACCGGTCTGGATGCAATTGAATGGGCAAAAAAAATGGAACAACTTGGTGCAGGAGAAATTTTACTCACCAGTATGGATCGGGATGGAACCAAAAGCGGCTTTGACCTGGCACTGACGCGTGCCATATCCGATTCAATCGAAATCCCTTTAATTGCTTCCGGCGGAGTAGGCAACCTGCAACATCTTGTCGATGGAATTTTACAAGGACATGCCAGCGCTGTTTTGGCCGCCAGTATTTTTCATTATGGTGAATTCACCGTACAACAGGCCAAACGTTTTATGGCAGATCACGGTATTGAGGTTCGATTAACATGATATCCGGCTGGCTAGATAAAATAAAATGGAGCGAGCAGGGATTAATTCCTGTCATTACACAAGAAGCTGAAACCGGCACCATCTTAATGTTTGCCTGGATGAATCAGGAGGCACTTGTTCAGACCATTGAAACCGGGCAGGCGGTATATTGGAGTCGATCCAGAAAGAAATTATGGTGTAAAGGAGAAGAATCCGGTCATATACAGAAAATCGTTGATATCAGAATTGACTGTGATGACGATGTTTTACTCCTTCGTGTCAAACAAGTTGGCAGTATTGCCTGTCATACCGGTCGCCACTCCTGCTTTTATCGTCAATTTCAAGGCAATATTTCAAATGGGCAATGGGTAACTGTTGATCCTGTTTTAAAAAATCCTGAGGAAATATACAAATGAACGATATTTTGCAACGACTTGCGAAAACGATTGAATCCAGAAAGCCAGTGAATGGCGGCGATCCTGAAAAATCTTACGTAACACGCCTTATGGTTAAAGGCGATGACGCCATTTTGAAAAAAATTGGAGAAGAAGCAACAGAAACTGTCATGGCGGCAAAAGATGCACGAAATAACGGCATTTCGGAAAAAATTGTTTACGAATGCGCTGACTTATGGTTTCATTCATTAATTTTACTGGCACAATTTGATTTGACACCAAATGATGTTTTAAATGAATTATCAAGGCGTGAAGGAATTTCCGGTATTGAAGAAAAAGCCGCTCGCAAACAGAATTAGCGAGATGAAAACGAAAAACTCAAGAATTAAAGGAGTTAGAAAATGGAGAACTGCCCTTTCTGTAAAATTATTGAAAGACGATTGCCTGCTGAAATAGTTTATGAAAATGATCGTATTTTGGTTTTTAAGGACATTAATCCTGTTGCGCCTGTCCATTTTTTGATTGTTCCCAAACAACATATTCCGACATTATCTGATTGCCATGATGGCCACGCCAATCTTCTTGGCGAGATGATGGCTGTTATTCCAAGAATTGCAGATCAGCAAAAGATTGGTGTTGTTGGCAGTACTCCTGAACTTCGTACGGGTGGTTATCGCGTCATTATCAATGCGGGACCGGATGGACGGCAGGAAGTCTATCATCTCCATATTCACATGATTGGCGGCCCACGTCCATGGAAAGATAATAAATAATTCTCTCATTAGGAAGATAAGGAACCCTTTATCTTCCTAATTGTTCTTCTATCCGTTTTCTGGAAGGTCTTTTTCCGACAACCACCTCCAAAGGTATCTGTTTTCCTCCCCGTGACACAACGAGACTGGCTTTGCTTCCAGGTTCCAAAAGCGCAATCAGATTAAACATCTCTTTCATGTTGGCAATCTGTTTTTCACCAACGGAAAGCAAAATATCCCCAGGTTTCATCCCTGCCTTGTCAGCGGGGCCGTTTTTAAGAATACCTGCAATAATGACGCCACTTTTTTGACTCAGATTTAAATTTTCAGCTAATTCAGGAGTAATATCCCTCGGCTCGACACCAATCCACCCGCGAACGACCTGAC
>CAZAIY010000020.1:0-10333 GCA_964485295.1 uncultured Oxalobacter sp.
ACCTGTCTGGCCGGGATGAATGGACAAATCGCCCTGTTTTTTCTCCACTTTTTATCTGTCTCTTTTTAACCGGAGCAAAATCAAGCATCTTTTCGCATATGGCGCGCCATATAAATACTTTGGCCGATCACAAATACCAGCATCAATCCCATGCTTCCAAACAGTTTGAAACTTACCCATGTTGCCGTAGAAAAACCACCCCAGAAAGCAACATACAGATTAATGATTCCCATGACAATGAAAAACACGATCCAGGCAAAATTGATGCGTCCCCAGGCAAAATCAGGCAAATTGACCTGCTTTTCCATCATGGACCGAACCAGATTTTTCCTGAACATCGTTTTGCTGACAAAAAGGCCCACTGCAAACAGCCAGTATAAAACGGTGGGTTTCCATTTAATGAATTCCTCGCTTGCAAAATATATCGTTGCCCCACCAAAAACCACGATGATGACAAGCGAGACCCAAAGCATCGGCTCCACTTTGCGTTTTCTGAGTTTCAAGTAAACAACCTGGGCAATCGTCGCAAGAATGGCAACGGCTGTCGCCAATAAAATAGGCGCGGATTCTGCCGTCACACCTGCAGCACCTGTTAATGAAGACAAATAGCTCTCGGCAGCAGCCTGTGCTTTTTCCGGATTTTTTCCTGCCCATGAAAAAACACAAAAGAAAAGAACAACAGGAAAAAGATCAAAAAGAAATTTCATTTTTATACCAGTTTCATTTTTTTTAAATTTTAAGTCTTTTGTCTGTCAGATTCAAAAGTCCTATCCGTTTTCAATCCGGTCAAAAACCGCCATGGATTCGACATGCGACGTTTGGGGGAACATGTTGACCACACCAGCTGATTTCAACAGGTATCCTCCTTCATTGGTCAATACGCCGGCATCACGCGCCAGTGTTGCCGGATTGCAGGAAACATAAACAATGCGCTTGGGTTTAAATGTCCTGTTTTCACCTGCCAGACTGGCAATCGTCTGGCATACTGCAAAAGCGCCATCACGAGGAGGATCCAGCAACAGGCGATCAAATCGGCCAAGAGAAATCCATTCCGCTTCATGCATTTCAAAAAGATTTCTTGTTAAAAAGGCGGTCTTGTCGGAAAGCCCATTTAATTCTGCCGCCGCAATGGCCCGTTCCGTCAAGGCACCGCTTCCTTCCATGCCGACAACTTCCTTGGCAAATCGTGCCATAGGCAAGGTAAAGTTGCCCAACCCGCAAAACAGATCCCCTACCCTGTCTTCCGATCGAATATCCAGTAAACGGACTGCCTTTGAAACCAGTACCTGATTGATATGATAATTGACTTGCGTAAAGTCGGAAGGTTTAAAAGGCATGGTCACATTAAATTCAGGCAGCACATATTGCAGTCGTTGGGTTGTCGGATAAAAAAGTCTCACCGTATCCGGACCTTTTGTCTGAAGCCACCACTGTACCTGATACTGATTGGCAAAGGATTTGAGGCGGTTTTCGTCTTCTTCCGTCAAGGGTGCCATGATACGCAAGACCATGGTTATTAACGGTTTTCCTTCACTTTCTCCAACAGCCAGTTCTATTTGGGGCACTTTATCGTAAATCGACAATGCGCCAATCATTTCACGTAGCGGCAAAAGCAAATCGGATACCGACGGTGGCAAAACCGGACAACTGGTCATATCTGCAACATATCGTGATTTGCGTTCATGAAACCCGACTAAAATTCCCCCTTTTTTGGGAACATAATTAACGGATAGGCGGGCCCGATAGCGATATCCCCAGAAAGGACCATAAACCGGTCTTAACAGATGTTCAGGCCGGACTCTGCCGATATGCCATAAATTGTCTTCCAAAACACGTTGCTTGATGGCAACCTGTGCGGCTGGCTCAAGATGCTGCATGGAACACCCGCCACAGATTCCAAAATGGGGGCAACGGGGTTTGACACGTAATGTGGACTCCTTGAAAAGGGTAACGACCCGGGCCATTTCCCAGCTTTTCTTTTTGCGCCAGGATTCAAATTGAACACGCTCTCCGGGAAGGGCGCCTTCCACAAAGATCACTTTGCCGGTTGATTCATCCGCATTTTTTTGATGACCAACACCTCGTCCTTCGGCATCCAGGGACTCAATATCAATAACGTTTACATTCATACAATAGAAACACCAGATGACTTATGCCATCTGGTGCAAAAAAGCGGACTGACCATTATTTTTGTGGCAAATAACCTAACGGATCAACCGGTTTACCCTGACGTCTGACTTCAAAATGCAGTTTAACGGTATCGGTTCCACTGCTTCCCATTTCCGCAATTTCATCGCCCCGTGACACACTGCTTCCCTGGGAAACCAGATTCCTGCTATTGTGCGCATAAGCCGTGAGCAACTCATCACTGTGTTTGATGATCACCAGGTTTCCATAACCGTTCATCGTGCCGGAATAAATAACCCTGCCTTCTGCCGCGGCATACACTTTTTGTCCCTGTGTTCCGGCAATATCAATTCCTTTTGTCTGACCTTCGGTAAATCCGTTTATGACTTTACCGTTGGCCGGCCAGGCCCATACAACTCCATTGACCTCTTTTGTTCCTTCCACTACCGTATTTGATGTGGCTGCCGTATCGGAAATCGGCTGGACATCTCTTTGGTCATCCGTCACACTGGCTGTTTGCACTGTTGTGGCGGCCGCATCGGTTCCCGGTGGCACAACACGCAATACCTGTCCCTCATTAATGGCATTGGCATCGCCCAGACTGTTCCAGGCAACCAGATCCGCCACACTATGTCCATACGTACGGGAAATACGGTATAAGGTATCCCCTTTTGTAACAGTGTAGTAACCCGGTCCGACAGGCTGTACCGCCTTCGCGCCAATGGACAGATCATCAATTGGAGCCTGCGTTTCAGATGTGCTGCAGGCAGCCAGGCCAACACAAACCGTAACCAGCAAAGGATAAGCAAGTCTTTTCATAATCATTTTCCAATAAATAATAATACCGTCTAAATCAAATTACGCCCTGACATAAAGGAACAAAATGACATGCTTCTAGCATAACAGATTGCCACTGCTTTTCACCAGTCCGTTTTGTCAATTGCAAACTTTGTTTTTCATTTCCAACTGGCGCAATCATATACCCGCCTACTGCCAGTTGAGTAAAAAGTCCCTCCGGAACCTCCAATCCCGCTGCCGCAATCACAATCGCGTCAAAAGGGGCGGCCTGTGGCAGACCCAGCATGCCGTCTCCATATTGAAGCCGCAAATTGGGAATACGCAATGAACGCAAATTCTTTTTGGCCAATTCATGCAGGGCCTTGATCCGTTCAATGGAATAGACCTCATCAGCCACTTGCGACAAAACGGCGGCCTGATAACCGCAACCTGTTCCGATTTCGAGAACCTTTTTCAATTTCCCCTCACCGACATCCGCCCGAACAGCCTCAATCATTTTGGCAACGATATAGGGACGGGAAATCGTTTGCCGGTGTCCAATGGGTAAAGCCGTATCAACATAAGCCTGCTGGGAAAGTCCCGAATCCACAAAAAGATGCCGGGGAATGCTGCAGATTGCTGACAAGACCATGGTATCTTTGATCCCCTGTGCCGCTATTTTCTCAGCCAATGCCGTTGCCGCCCGAATAGGTGCCAAGCCATTTTTTCGACTGGAAACGGATGCCGGTATGGAAAACGAACCAACGGATTTTCTTTCCGTATTTTTTGACAGACGATCCTGAACAACCGGCTTTGCCGGACGGGAGGCAATTTCCTTTAAACGATAATCTGCATCGGACAATCGTTTTTTCTGCGGATTTCCCATCACGCTGGATAAAGGCAGAGGAAATTTTTTTTGCGCCTGACTCATGTCAAAACTTTCCGGAGATCTTCCATCAGCCGTTCTTCGGTCCATTCAAATTTTAATGGTGTCACGGAAACATGCCCGTTTCGGGTGGCATAAAAATCGGTTCCTTTGCCACCATCGCGAGTTTCTCCGGTTGGACCAATCCAGAACATTTCTTTTCCAAATGGATCTATCGTCCTGATCACCCCTTCAGAATGATGTCTTCGTCCCAAACGGGTTGCCAAAGGCGATTTCAGTTTTTCGTATGGCAGGTTGGGTATATTGACATTGAGCAAAAAAGGCCGGGGTAAGGAGGCATAACAGGAAAGCACAATTTCCCGCGCCATTTTCGCTGCACTTTCCAGTTCCATCCAGCCCCTTTGCACCTGGGAAAAGGCAATGGATGGAATATCAAAGAGAAAACCCTCCATGGCAGCTGCCACCGTACCCGAATACAGGGTATCCTCACCCATATTGGCACCATGGTTAATGCCGGACACCACCAAATCGGGTTTCCAGGGCAAAACCCCTGTCAAGGCAATATGGACACAATCAGAAGGCGTTCCCGTCGAATAATAAAAGCCGTTTTCTGCCCGATACACGGAAATCGGTTTTTCCAGTGTCAACGAATTCGACGCACCCGAACGATTGCTGTCCGGGGCAAAGACAGCAATTTCTGCAATAGGAGCCAGTGCACGAGCCAGTGCATTGATGCCTGGAGCCAGATATCCGTCATCATTACTTATAAGAATACGCATATCCCACTTCCTTTTTTACATCACTTTTACAATCCATCCTCCAACCGGATGGGGGTTGTAAAAAAACGAGACTACCGTTTACGGAAACGTTAAAAGATTTTTGATTTCTTCCAGTTCTGAACGCAATACAGACAAATCAACCCCTGCCAAAACAGATGCATCCCTTCCGGCAAACTCCATACGTCCTTCGTCTTCCTCTTGATTTTGCGGTTTATCCAGACGGTTTCTTGCCCCACTGATGGTAAAACGCTGTTCGTACAGAAGTTCCCGAATCCGGCGGATCAACAATATCTCATGACGTTGATAATAACGGCGATTCCTTCTTTTGACCGGTTTTAATTGCGCGAACTCCTGTTCCCAATAACGAAGCACATGACGTTCCACACCACACAGTTCGCTTACTTCACCAATCGAGAAATAGCGTTTTGCCGGTATCGGCGGCAATGTTTTTTCCTGCGGGTTATTGATCTGTTCAGTCATGGGATCACACTTTATTTGGTCGAACCTGAATCAACAGCATCCTTTAATTTCTGGCTTGCATGAAAGGTGACAACCCGGCGTGCCGAAATAGGTATTTCCACGCCGGTTCTTGGATTCCGTCCTGGACGCTCCGGTTTTGTTCTTAACGTGAAATTGCCAAAACCGGATAATTTGACATCTTCTCCTTTTTCCAAAGACTTAACAATATGTCCAAAAAAAGCATTGACCATATCCTTTGCTTCGCGTTTGCTCAATCCCACCTGTTCAAAAAGGGTTTCCGCGATTTCCGCTTTCGTTAAAGTCTTAGATGAGTTGGATAAACTTTCTATATAAGCTTCTTCGTTTTTATCAATTAAAGCCTTCTTCATATCGTTAAATTGATCAGTAGACATTCAAATAGTTAATAATAAATCATTTTCCTTATTTAATAGCTAATCAGGCCCTCAAGCGAGCTCCCACTTTGGTTTGTGCCGCCAAAACCAGTGCTTTTACTGCCGCATCGACAGTCTCATCCTGCAAAGTTGAGCGATTATCCTGAAGGGTAAAACGGAATGCCAGACTTTTTTCGTTCCCGCCCAAACCTTTTCCACGATAATCATCAAATAAAACAACTGACTGCATAATAGCACAATGTGGGTTATTTCGACGCTCTGTTTCAAAGACTTCCATCAACTCTGCAACAGTTACCGATTGGGACACCAAAAGCGCCACATCACGCATGACAGGCGGGAAACGCGATATTTCCTCATATGAGGATATCGTACCGGATTGCAGGGCTTCCAGTTCCACCTCAAAAAGAACCGGAGCAAGTGGCAGTTCATACTTTTTCTGCCATAGCGGATGCAATTCACCCAACACGCCAACCACTTTGCCATTTCGCAAAACATGTGCGCAACGTCCCGGATGAAATGCCGGATGCTCTGCTTTTTCATAGGAAAACACCTGTGGCAGACAAAGTGCTTCCAGATCGGCCTTGATGTCAAAGAAATCCATATTCCGGGTTGGCTGACCCCACTGTTCCTCAACAGCAGGTCCATAAGCCACTGCACCGACATATTTGGGCTGGTCATAACCGGCAACCGTTTTTTCGCCATCGATCTGATCCGGATTTTTCCGGAAAACCGATGCAATTTCAAAAACACGAACCCGTGTTGCCCGGCGATTCAGGTTGTATCGGACATTGGCAACCAAGGAGCCTAAAAGTGTCGATCGCATCACACTCATCTGGCTTGAAATCGGATTGAGCAAACGGATCGGATCGGTATTTGCCGCAAAATCCTTTTCCCAATCCTCTTCCACAAAACTGTAATTGACCACTTCCTGATAATCCATGTCTGCCATCTGACGACGGATATCATGGGTCGAACGCAGACTTTCAGACAGGGTTCTCATGACATTGGGCGCAACAGGTGGCAAGGCCGGAATGTTGTCGTAACCGTAAATACGTGCCACTTCCTCTATCAGATCCTCTTCAATATTGATATCAAAACGATAGGAAGGAGGGGTAACAACAAAGACACCGGTTTCATACGTATAGGAAAATCCCAGTCGGGTAAAGATATCCGCGATCTGTTTATCCTCAAAAGGAATGCCAATGACTTTTTCCGCCCGGGCAGTTCTCATGGCAACAGGATTTCGGGAGGGCAGATTAACCACATTGTCATCAATCGGACCGATTTCCGTTTTGCCTTCGACACGGCAAATTTCCAGAACCAAAGCCGTAATACGATCCACTGCACGAATGGTGCCTTCGAAATCAACACCTCTTTCGAACCGGTGAGCGGCATCGGTTGAGAAATTGAAATAACGGGTACGGCCCTGAATCGCTTCGGGCCACCAGAAAGCCGCTTCAATAAAGATATTCTGCGTATCCAGCGAAATGGAAGAACGGTCTCCCCCCATAATTCCTGCCAAAGACTCTATCCCATTATCGTCAGCAATCACGCCGACCCAATCATTGACTTCAACGGTACTTTCATTTAGGAGGGCCACTTTTTCGCCCGGTTTTCCCCAACGGATATGCAGTCCCCCATGTACTTTGTCCAGATCATAAATGTGATTGGGCTGTCCGGTTTCCAGCATGACATAATTGGAAATATCCACCAGAACGGAAACAGGACGCTGTCCGCTTCGAATCAGGCGCTGTTTCATCCAGTCCGGTGTCTGGGCTCTCGCATTGATCCCGCGAATGATTCTGCCACTGAATCTGCCACACAGATCCGGTGCCTCAATCCTGACAGGCAGTTTTTCATTCATGGTTGCCGGCACCGAAAAATAGTCCGGCATGACAAGGGGAACATTTCTGAGTGCGGAAACCTCTCTTGCCACACCCAAAACGGAAAGGCAGTCTGCCCTATTTGGCGTCAGTTTGATCGTATAGACAGCGTCATCTAGATCCAGATAATCCCGAACGTTTTTTCCGACAGGCGCATCCTGGGGCAGATCCATCAGACCGGAATGGTCTTCGGAGAGTTTCAGTTCCCGTTCGGAACATAACATGCCCTGGGACTCGACACCTCTCAGTTTGCCCATTTTGATGGAAAAAGGCTTGCCATCTTCACCGGGTGGCAATTTTGCTCCCACCAGCGCACACGCCGTTGTCATGCCAGCATAGACATTCGGCGCACCGCATACGATATTTAACACCTCGCCTGTGCCGGCATCCACCCTGCATACGGTCAACCGATCGGCATTCGGATGTTTCGTTACTTCCAGCACTTTTGCTACCACTACCTGGGAAAAGGGGGGAGCAACCCTGTCAACTTCCTCTACTTCCAAACCCGACATTGTCAGCAGTTGGGCCAGATCCTCCGTGCCCATGTCAGGATTGGCCATTGTACGCAGCCATCTTTCAGAAATTTGCATAACACGCCTTCAGCAGCAAATTTGCATCTTCGTCCCATGAAAAAGATGCAAAATAGTCATTAATTAAACTGTTTCAAAAACCTAAGATCGCCTTCAAAAAAGAGACGCAAATCATTAATTCCGTAACGCAGCATCGTCAGCCGTTCCAGACCGGATCCAAATGCAAATCCGACATTTTTCTCGGGATCAATGCCCATGTTTTTCAGAACGACCGGATGAACCTGTCCTGCACCACAGACTTCAAGCCACCGCCCTTTTAAGGGACCACTGCCAAAAGCGATGTCCACTTCAGCAGAAGGCTCCGTAAACGGAAAATAGGATGGGCGGAAGCGAATTGCCACATCATCGGTTTCAAAAAACTCCCTGACGAAATTAAGATAGACGCCCTTCAGATCGGCAAAACTGATCGCTTCATCAATCCAGAGTCCCTCGACCTGATGAAACATGGGGGAGTGCGTCGCATCACTATCGACCCGATAGGTGCGTCCGGGTGCAATTACCTTGACCGGCAGTTTTCTTGACGAGGCATAACGGACCTGCATCGGACTGGTATGCGTACGCAGCAAAAGCAGCTTGCCATCCTTGTCCTTGCCGTCAATATAAAACGTATCCTGCATGGAACGTGCCGGATGGTTTTCCGGATTATTCAGGGAGGTGAAATTTGTCCAGTCGTTTTCAATTTCCGGGCCTTCTGCCACATCAAAACCAATTGACCCGAAAATTTTCTCGATCCGTTCCCATGTCTTCATCACAGGATGAATACCGCCCCGTTTGCGTCCCCGTCCAGGCAGGGTCACATCAATTGATTCGGAATTCAGTCTTTGTTCCAGCTGGGCCATCGCCAGGGCTTCCCGACGGGCAATAAGGGCGTTTTCAATCCGGGATTTGGCAGCATTGATCACTGCACCGCGTGCCTTGCGCGCATCCGGCTCCATCTTTCCGAGCTGTTTCATCTGCTCGGTAATCAAACCTGTTTTTCCCAAATATCTTGCTTTGACATTTTCCAGTGTCGCCGCATCCGAAGCAGCCAAGAAATCATTGGTTGCCTGGGTAACTAATTGATCTAGCGAATCCATATCTCGTTTTCCTGTCGTGTGCCAAATAGGCAATTCCAGCAAACTCAAAAGAAAAAACGGGACAGGAATAAAGTCCTACCCCGCTTGGCAATACAGCGCTATACGGCCGTATGAAAGTTACGCAGCGATGGCAGATCTGACACGATCGACAATCGCTGAAAAAGCCAACTTGTCAGTAACAGCCATATCCGCCAACACTTTGCGATCCAGTTCGATTGCCGCTTTTTTCAAACCGTTAATAAACACGCTGTAAGTCATACCATGTTCACGAACGGCCGCATTGATACGGGCAATCCACAAAGCGCGAAATACTCTTTTCTTAGCCCGACGGTCACGATAGGCATATTGCCCGGCTTTCATGACTGCCTGTTTGGCAACACGATAGACCTTGCTTCTACGACCGCGATAACCTTTTGCCTGCTCCAGCACCTTTTTATGGCGGGCACGTGCTGTCACCCCGCGTTTTACTCTCGACATAAAGCCTCCTTTAAATTCGTTGGGATCAGCCGTTTGGCAGCATACGCATGACTGACAAAACGTCACTATCGTGAACATCCGTCATACCGCGCAACTGACGTTTGGTTTTAGGGCTTTTCTTGGTAAGAATGTGGCGTTTGTAAGCCTGTGCGCATTTCACAGTGCCACCTGGACGAATGCGGAAGCGTTTTTTTGCTCCGCTTTTTGTTTTCATTTTTGGCATAGTTTCAACCGGTCCTTTCGGACCACTCCTTTTTTATTATATGACGGCAGGTGGTAACAACTCCATTACGCTTTGATGCCTGCAATCACTTATTAAAACGGTTACACCGTTTATTTTTCTTCCTGCCTAGCAACTCACAGAAAGCAAAAATCCTGTTTTATTTCTTTCTTTTCGGGGCCATCACCATGACCATCTGACGACCTTCCATTTTAGGGAACTGCTCTACCTGTCCATACTCTTCCAAATCATTTTTCAGGCGTTCCAGCATCCGCATACCAATGTCCTGATGTGCCATTTCCCTTCCGCGGAAACGAAGCGTAATTTTGCACTTGTCTCCATCTTCCAGGAATCGAACGACACTGCGCAACTTGACATTGTAATCACCTTCATCCGTTCCCGGACGAAACTTGATTTCCTTTACAGAAATCACTTTCTGTTTCTGCTTTGCTTCATGCGCCTTTTTCTGTTCCTGATAACGGAATTTTCCGTAATCCATTAAACGCACAACCGGCGGATTCGCATTGGGAGCAATTTCAACAAGATCTGTATCCAATTCTTCAGAAAGTTTCATTGCCTCCTGAATACTGACAATTCCGATTGGTTCATTGTTTTGCCCGATAAGACGTACTTGCTGAGCTGTAAT
>CAZAIY010000021.1:0-10317 GCA_964485295.1 uncultured Oxalobacter sp.
GTTAAAGAAAATGAAGGGCGGAGGCATGATGAAAATGATGAGAAGTTTGAAAGGATTTATGCCGGGAATGCGTTAATGTGTATTGAGCCCCAAAATTTGTTCAAATTTTTATTGTATTTAAACAGGATTGGGTTTCTTAAAATGCTGTTTTTTTTTATAAAAATTGACAAATAAGCGACACTTTGAGGGAAAAATACAAAAAAAACTTGCAATATACTCAACTTAGCACCTATATTTTCTAGTGAAGTTCCCTGTATGTATTTGTATTTATGAGGCGAGAAATGGCTACAACAAAAAAAACCGCAGCAAAATCCCCTGCTAAAAAAGCAGCTCCTGCAAAAAAAGCCGATTCAGCTAAAAAAGTAACAGCTGCCAAAAAAGCAGCTCCTGCAAAAAAAGCCGATTCAGCTAAAAAAGTAACAGCTACCAAAAAAGCAGCTCCTAAGAAAGCAGCCGCAACCAAAAAAGCAACAACAAAACTGGTAGTGAAAAAAACACCTGCCAAAAAAACCACAGCAAAACGCACCCCTAATGCAGCATTTATGAAACCAGTAACACCTTCTGCTGCTTTGAGTGCGGTTATTGGTGCTACTTCTATTCCAAGAACAGAAGTAACTAAAAAAATATGGGATTACATCAAAGCGAAAAATCTGCAGGATCCAAATAATCGTCGTATGATTAATGCGGATGATAAACTCAAACCTATTTTTGGTGGGAAAAAACAGGTTTCCATGTTTGAGCTGACTAAATTGGTTTCAAATAACCTGAGTTAATTAAATCGCAAAAAACATTTCCAGTGTGAAATGTTTGATTATTCTGCTTTTATTCAATCTTAGCTTGTTCATTTACAGGCTAAGATTTTTTTGTCTTTTTTGGGTAATTTATGATTTCAAGCAGGATTAAATATGATCCTTGGGATAAGGTGGATTACAGTTGACAATGGGCAGTAAAAGTAATCAAGATGTAAAAAAGGCACTTTTGATCTAAAGTGCCTTTTTCTATCTGGGGTAAATTTTAATCTTTTGCCAACTTGTCCTGGATGAATACCACGGCTTGGGGCTGCGCAATGGAAGTTGCTGTTTTGTCTCTTCTTCCTTGATATTCCAGCATGTTTTCTTTCAGACTGCGTTCTCCAATAACAATACGATGAGGGACGCCTATTAATTCCCAATCTGTAAACATGACACCAGGACGCTCACCCCGGTCATCCAGAATCACTTCAATTCCTGCATTTTGAAGTTGATTGTATAAATTATCTGTTGCCTTTTTAACGGATTCACTTCGTTCGTATCCTACCGGGCACAGGACAATTTCAAAAGGAGCAATGCTTAAAGGCCAGATAATTCCACGATCATCGTTATTCTGTTCAATGGCAGCCCCCATAATTCGGGTAACGCCGATTCCATAGCATCCCATTTGCATGAATTGGGGTTTGCCGTTTTCATCTAAAAAAGTGGCATTCATATCTGCAGAGTAATGGGTACCAAGTTGAAATACATGACCAACTTCAATTCCCCGTTGAATAGCAAGTACGCCTTTCCCATCCGGGGAAGGATCTCCTTCTACAACATTGCGAAAATCGGCAATGCAGGCTGGGAGAGGAACATCACGTTCCCAATTTACGCCGGTGTAGTGATGATCCTTGTCATTTGCACCACAGATAAAATCTGCCATGGTGCTGACAGAATGGTCAGCATATACAATGACACCTTTTTTTTCGTTCATTCCAACAGGACCAAGGTAGCCGGAAGGAGATCCTGTATATTGGACAATTTCATCTTCAGCGGCAAATCTGAATGCACCAATTATTTTTTGGGTTTTAATTTCATTCAAATCATGATCGCCTCTTAAAAGAATAAGAGCAAATCTATCATCAGCATCTTCAGCAACCTCCAGACGAATAGCTGCAATGGATTTCACTGATTTTTTAAGTGGCAAATTCAAAAAAGTTGTTACGTCTTCACAGGATTTTTTCCCTGGTGTGGGAACTTTTTTCATCAGTTCTTCTGGGGAAAGACGGGGTTCTGACGGTGGCAAGGATTCAGCAGCTTCTATATTTGCAGCATAATCAGAAGTTGGGCAATATACCAAGGCGTCTTCACCTGTTTCTGCTATGACATGAAATTCATGTGAACCCGTTCCTCCGATAGTGCCATTGTCGGCAGCCACAGCCCGGAACTGTAAACCAATTCTGGTAAATATTTTTGTATAGGCATCAAACATAATTTGATAAGATTTTTCCAGACCTTCACGATTCCGGTCAAAGGAATAGGCATCTTTCATTGTAAATTCCCGTCCTCTCATCAGGCCAAATCGAGGACGTCTTTCATCTCGGAATTTTGTTTGAATATGATAAAAATTGATAGGTAATTGACGATAGGAGTTAATTACGTTGCGTGCGATATCTGTTACAACTTCTTCAGAGGTTGGTTGGACAATGAAATCGCGGCCATGCCGATCTTTGATACGAAGCAGTTCAGGACCATATTTGTCCCATCGTCCAGTTTCCTGCCAAAGTTCAGCCGGCTGTACAATAGGCATTAATAATTCAATGGCACCAGCACGATTCATTTCTTCACGGATAATATTTTCTATTTTTTTGATAATACGTAAACCTAAAGGCATATAGGTATAAATACCGGAACCTAAACGGCGTATCATCCCTGCTCTCATCATGAGTTGATGACTGATGATTTCTGAATCGGCAGGAGCTTCTTTTTGAGTACTGATAAAAAATTGTGATGCACGCATGACAGTGAATTTTTTGTTTAAGGAGGTTATAATTTACAAGATTCTATAGGATTCGCTGACCGATGCGTTCACACTTTTGCAAATCTGTTAAAAAATGATGTATTTCTGCATCAAAAGATTGTTGTAATTTGATTTTGGGCAATCATATTAAGTATCGGTTACCTAGTTGTAAGAGGGCTGTATGCTGGATCGTGAAGGGTTTCGTCCCAACGTCGGTATTATTTTGCTAAATGCGAATAACGAAGTTTGGTGGGGAAAGCGAGCACGCGAACATTCATGGCAATTTCCTCAAGGTGGAATTAAACACGGTGAGACGCCTGAAGAGGCTATGTATCGTGAATTAATGGAAGAAACCGGCTTGAAGAAAGAACATGTAAAGGTTGTTGGCAGAACTCGTGATTGGCTTCGTTATGAAGTGCCACAACATTTTATTAAGCGAGAAATTCGCGGGCATTATCGTGGGCAAAAACAAATTTGGTTTTTGCTGCAAATGATTGGTCGGGATAGTGATTTTAACCTGCGTTTGACAGACAATCCTGAGTTTGATGCCTGGCGTTGGCATGAGTATTGGGTACCGCTTGATGTTGTCATTGAATTTAAAAGGGAAGTCTATTTCAAGGCTTTAAGCGAATTATCGCGATTTTTAACCCCGCCACCGCCGAGAAGCAATTTGCCGTTTCAAAATAAAAAGCGGTTATGGAGACGCAAGTCAAAACCGGAAATCGTTGCAGAAGATAATAAATGAATTGGGGGCAAGCCATGAAAAAAAATAAAATAACCCGTCTCCAGCTAGGGGTCATTTTATTTTTTTCGTTTTTTTGTTTCAAAGCATTGGCAGATGATATCCCTCCCATGCAGGGAAGAAGCTATAAAGGCATGTATGAGGAGGAAGACTTCAAGCCTAAAAAAGAATGGAAAGTGGAATTCCCCGCTTTTCCAAAGGAAGAAGATTTACTTCCTTTTTATGTCAGTCCCATTCAGACACAGAAATTTTATATTGATGAAAAATCATTGGCAGTTGGGGAAGAGGAAATCCGTTACACATTGGTTGGAATAAGTTCTGGAGGCGCAAAAAATATTACATATGAAGGGTTAAAGTGTGATGGTGGTTTTTATAGAAGGTATGCTATTGGAAGATATGATAATACCTGGTCAACATCCCGTCATTCAGAATGGAAAGATATTCACTTTCAAGATGCCAATCGACCGCAGGCATCCTTGGCATTAGATTATTTTTGCGAAGGCAAAACCATTGCCGGACAACCAGATAAAATACTTTTTCGTATCCGCAACAATCGATCCCTGCAAGGGGAAAAATACGATAATCGTTTTTAATTATAGTAATACTAGGTTGTCTCGATGAATGAATTCTGGTGTGCCGTGGTATCCTAAAATATCAGCGATTTCTGTGGATTTGTGGCGTAAAATGCGTTGTGTATCAGAACTGGAATAATTACTAAGACCTCGAGCTATCTCCTGTCCTTTTTCATCAAAGCAGGCAACAACTTCTCCTCTTCGAAAATCTCCACGAACTTCTGTTATTCCAATTGGTAGAAGTGATTTTCCTTCTTTTAATACTTTTTCTACAGCACCTGCATCTAAAAAAACTTTGCCGGCGATTTGCAAATGATCAATCATCCATTGTTTGCGTGCCTGTAAATGTCCAGAAATGGCTTCTAATTGAGTTCCGATAGGTTCACCTTCCGCAAGTCGAATAAGCACATTATCCAATTTTCCCCAGGCAATTACTGTATGAGCTCCTGAACGTGCTGCCCGTTTGGCTGCAAGTACCTTGGTTAGCATACCGCCACGTCCGATCATACTGCCAGCACCCCCGGCCATTTTTTCCAGAGCAGGATCGCCCGCTTTCGCGTAATGGATTAGTTGTGCATTTGGATTTTTACGCGGGTCGGAATCAAAAAGACCTTGCTGATCCGTCAAAATAATTAAGACATGTGCTTCAATAAGGTTTGCGACAAGGGCTCCCAAAGTGTCATTGTCCCCAAATTTGATTTCATCCGTAACGACAGTATCATTTTCATTAATGATAGGAATGACTCCCATTTGAAGTAGTTCCAGTAAGGTGGATCGGGCATTTAGATAACGTTCGCGATCGGATAAATCTGCATGAGTCAGGAGAATTTGCGCTGTGTGGATATTGTATGCCCGAAAACTACTTTCATAAATCTGGATTAAACCCATTTGTCCAACTGCAGCACAGGCTTGGAGTTGATGAATATCTGTTGGACGTTTATCAAATCCCAATCTCAACATTCCTTCTGCAATTGCACCCGAGCTAACTAGAATGATTTCCTTTCCAAGAGAACGAAGGTGGGCTATCTGTTCAGACCAACGAGCAATGCTCGTATGGTCCAATCCTTTTCCATCATTTGTCAGTAGGGAAGAACCAATTTTTATAATGAGGCGTTTGGCTTGAGGAATAACTGATTTCATATAATTATGGATGCAGTATTATTCAATGATTTTAAACCGAGGGTCATCCGGATTTATAGAGTCTATATTACGAACTTCTTCTGGTACAGAAATTTTTCTGGAACGTTCCAATATTTTACGTTCACTTTCAATATGTTTGAAAATAGATTCCATTAATTGCAGACAGCCTTCTCGTGTTGCCGCTGAAATTTGAAAAACAGGCCCTTTCCATTTTAATCGTCTGACAAAATCGCGAATCACTTTTTCTTTATTTTCCGTTGGAACGATATCAAGCTTGTTTAATACCAACCATCTTGGTTTTTGAGCAAGCTTGGAGTCGTATTTTTCCAGTTCTTTGATTAAGGACTTTGCGTCTTTTACAGGATCGGATGTTTCGTCAAAAGGTGCAATATCAACTATATGAAGCAGTAAATTTGTTCTTTGCAGATGGCGTAAAAAACGATGACCTAATCCGGCGCCATCTGATGCACCTTCAATCAACCCTGGAATGTCAGCAATTACAAAACTTTTTCCAGTCCCGATTCGAACAACACCTAAATTAGGATAAAGTGTCGTAAAAGGGTAATCGGCAATTTTTGGTTGGGCATTGGATACAGCAGATATTAAAGTTGATTTTCCTGCGTTGGGAAGCCCCAGAAGACCGACATCGGCCAAAACATTCAGTTCCAAATGAAGTTCGCGTCGTTCGCCTGGTTTTCCATCGGTTTTTTGACGGGGTGCCCTGTTAGTTGAACTTTTGAAATGAATGTTTCCCCATCCTCCTTCACCTCCTTGTGCAAGGAGATGACGTTGACCATTCTCAATTAAATCAACCAGTGTTTCACCCGTATTGAAGTCACGTATGGTTGTGCCTAGTGGCATACGCAGGATGATATCTTCTGCCCCTTTTCCATATTGATCAGATCCTCTGCCATTTTCTCCATTTTTTGCTCTGAAGACTTTGGTATAACGAAAATCTACCAATGTATTAATATTGTTGTCTGCAATAGCCCAGATACTGCCGCCTTTTCCACCATCTCCTCCATCGGGTCCACCAAAAGGCCGATATTTTTCTCTGTTGAATGAAGCAACACCATTTCCGCCGTTTCCGGCAATGACTTCAATTTTTGCTTCGTCGATAAACTTCATGAAGGAGATTCCTTTAATGAGAAAAAAGGCTCCGTTAAGTACAGAGCCTTTTCCAATAAGATGTTAGGTAAGAATCTTAGGCTTACGCAGGAATAACTGTTGCGTATTGTCGATTTTTTTCGCCTTTTACAACAAATTTGACTTTGCCATCGACTAATGCGAATAATGTATGATCTTTACCCATACCTACGTTTTCACCTGGATGTACAGATGTGCCCCGTTGGCGAACAATAATACCTCCAGCATTAATAGTTTGTCCACTATATACTTTAACGCCTAAACGTTTAGAGTGTGAATCGCGGCCATTTCGAGTAGTGCCGCCTCCTTTTTTGTGTGCCATTTCAAGCTCCTGAAAAGTTCGTTTCTGTTAAAAATACCGAAAATTAAGCATTAATGGAAACGATTTGAAGTTCAGTATAATTTTGGCGATGCCCCTGACGTTTCTGATAATGTTTACGACGACGCATCTTGAAAATTTTTACTTTAGGATGACGTCCTTGCGTTACTACCGTAGCTTGAACCGTTGCACCTTCAACCAGAGGCGTTCCAAAGCGGATGCTTTCACCTTCACCAACTGCGAGAACCTGATCGATTGTGATTTCGGATCCAATGTCTGCCGGTATCTGTTCTACTTTATATTTTTCTCCAACGACAACTTTGTATTGTTTGCCGCCAGTTTTTATGACCGCGTACATGGAAACTCCATCAAAAATATTAAAATTAACCCAAAAATTCCAAACTAATTTGGAAAACTCCAAATTATACAAGTGCTTAATAATCTGGTCAAAAAAATATTCAATTTTTTTGAGAAATATTTTTTTGTCAGGAATGCGTTTTTAAATGTGAAGCAAAGTGTTTGGGCGTCTATAATTCCTTTCCATGAACTTGTTGAAAACCCTTTTTACTATTTCTGGTATGACCATGCTATCCCGTATTACCGGTTTAATACGGGAACTGTTAATTGCACGTGCTTTTGGTGCATCTGGATTTACGGATGCTTTCTTTGTCGCTTTTCGGATACCTAATTTATTAAGGCGTCTTTTTGCTGAAGGTGCTTTCTCGCAAGCATTTGTTCCTATTTTGGCAGAATATTCCAATCAAAAAGGATATGATGCCACTCGTGATTTGGTCGATAAAGTTGCGTCCGCTCTTTTTTGGGTTTTACTTTTGGTAACAACGGTGGGGGTTATTACAGCGCCCACGGTTGTTTTCCTGATAGCAACGGGCTTTGATGATAATCCGGCTGTTTTTCATTCGTCAGTGGTCATGACAAGGATTATGTTCCCGTATATTCTTTTTATGTCACTTGTCGCCTTGGCAGGAGGCATACTTAATACCTGGCGAGAATTTAAGATACCGGCTTTTACGCCTGTTCTTTTGAATATTTCTTTTATTGTTGCGTCACTTTTTGTGGCACCTTACATGGAGCAGCCGGTTTATGCCTTGGCATTTGCTGTTTTTGTCGGAGGAATATTACAACTTCTGATTCAAATTCCGGCACTGAAAAAAATAAAGATGTTTCCTCGAATATCATTTCGAATTCGAGATATTTATAGTCATGTTGGGGTAAGAAGAGTGATCAGCCAGATGGTGCCGGCAACTTTTGCTGTATCGGTTGCCCAGATCAGTTTGATGATCAATACAAATATTGCATCCCATTTGCCGAATGGAAGTGTATCCTGGTTATCCTATGCAGACAGGTTAATGGAGTTTCCTAATGCACTTTTGGGTGTTGCTCTTGGAACGATTCTATTGCCTAGCTTGTCACGTGCTCATGCAAGACATGATGTGCAGGAGTATTCGGCGCTACTTGATTGGGGACTCAGATTAACATTTATTCTGGCAATGCCTGCAGCAATTTTCTTGATGACGTTGCCAGAACCTTTTACCGCAACCCTTTTTCATTATGGGAAATTTAATACACAAGATGTTGCGATGACTTCGCATGCTCTTGTTGCTTATGGTGTAGGATTGATTGGATTGATTTTGGTGAGAATTTTAGCACCGGGTTTTTATGCAAAACAGGATATTAAAACGCCAGTAAAAATTGCGATTGTTGTATTGATAGTGACTCAATTAATGAACTTGGTTTTTGTCCCTTGGATTGCTCATGCCGGTTTGGCATTGGCAATTGGGTTGGGGGCATGTGTAAATGCAATGTGCCTGTATATCGGCCTGAGAAAACGAGGTATTTATGTTCCTCAAGCAGGTTGGTTCATGTTTTTGATTAAATTGACGGGAGCACTTTTTCTGTTGGCAGGTGTCGCACTTTGGGCAGCGTCTTATTTCGATTGGATTGCCATGCAATCAACACCATTTTATAGAGCAGTTGCTTTGGCAGGTGTGATGAGTCTTTGTGGAATAGTTTATTTTGGGTCACTTTTTGTCATGGGTTTTAGGCTTCGTGATTTCAGACGTATTTCTGCATAAAATTATTTTCATGAAATCATGGATTCAAGTTCCTCCCATCGGGTTATACAGGTCATCAATTCATTTTCAATTTCACTAAACCTTTGATTTAACTGGATACTTTTTTCAGGGTTGTTTTTATATAAATCCGGATCAGAAAGTTGATGGATAATTTGATTTTGTTCTGCCTCCAAAAGAGAAATACGATTGGGCAGTTCATCTAATTCTCTTTGATCTTTGTAAGTTAATTTTTTAGGTCGAGAAGATGCAGTCCCTTCTTTTTTTTTGTTCGGGCTGTTTTTTAAAGCTTTGTTTTCATTCAATTTGTTTTGTTGGGGACGCATACGCTCCCAATCACTGTATCCACCTGGATATTCCACCCATATACCATTTCCTTCAGCAACGATGACTTGTGTGACAACATTGTCAATAAAAGAACGGTCATGGCTAACCAGAAAAACAGTTCCCGTGTAGTCTTGCAAAAGTTCTTCCAATAATTCCAGTGTATCAATATCTAAATCATTCGTAGGTTCATCTAGTACCAGAACATTTGCTGGACGAGCAAAAAGACGTGCAAGAAACAGACGATTCCGTTCACCACCTGATAAGGATTTGACTGGTGAACGAGCGCGTTCAGGTGTAAACAGAAAATCCCCCAAATAACTCATCACATGTTTACGTTGGCTGCCTATTTCAATCCATTCGCTACCAGGAGATATGGTATCGACCAAAGTATCATTTTCATTTAATTGGGTACGCATTTGATCAAAATAGGCTATTTGCAAGTTTGTTCCTTGGCGAATTGTTCCATTGTCAGGTGTTTCTTCGCCTAAAATCATGCGCAAAAGTGTTGTTTTTCCAATACCATTTGGTCCGATCAATCCGACCTTGTCACCTCGCAAGATGATATCTGAAAAATTTTTAACAATAAGTTTATCTCCATAACTTTTCGAGATGCGTTCAATTTCAGCTACAATTTTTCCTGACCGCTCTCCTGCAAAGACATCCATTTTGACTTGTCCTTGTTGATCACGACGTGCTGCACGAGAAGCTCTTAAATCTTGTAACCGTCTGACACGTCCTTCATTACGCGTGCGTCTTGCTTGAATTCCTTTGCGAATCCAAATTTCTTCTTGTGAAAGAAATTTGTCGAATTTGGTATTTTCTACATTTTCTATGGCAAGTTGTTCCGTTTTTCTGATTTTGTAGGCAGAGAAATTACCAGGATAAGAAAGCAATCTTCCCCTATCGAGTTCAACAATACGAGTTGCAACATTGTCCAGAAAACGTCGATCATGCGTAATAAATACTATGCTTCCACTAAAGTCATTTAATAGTGACTCAAGCCATAAAATGGAATCAAAATCGAGATGGTTGGTCGGTTCATCTAAAAGAAGAATATCTGGTTTGGCAACAAGACCTTGCGCCAAAGCAACTCGTTTTTGCATTCCCCCAGAAAGTGTTCCGATAATGTCATTTTTATTTAATTCAAGTTGCTGAAGAATCGTTTCAATCTGGTTATTTAGATTCCATGCTTGATGTGTATCCAATAAATCCTGAAGATGATGCATTCTT